>CAZMDV010000416.1:0-2762 GCA_964564875.1 uncultured Salinivenus sp. | reverse complement strand
GGAAGTACGTGGACAGCTCCATCGGGCAGGTCACGCCCTCCGGCACGTACACGAATGAGCCGTCGCTGAAGACTGCCGAGTTCAGAGCCGCGTAGAGGTTGTCGGTGTATGGCACCACACTGCCCAGGTGCTCGCGGACGATCTCCGGGTGGTCCCGGGCCGCCTCGCCGAAGGACTTAAAGATGACGCCCTTCTCCTTCAGCTTCTCCTTGAAGGTGGTAGCCACCGAGACGCTGTCCATCACGGCGTCGACGGCCACGCCGGTGAGCGCCTTCTGCTCCTCGAGTGGAATGCCCAGTCGCTCGAACGTCTCCAGAATCTCGTCCGGCACCTCATCGAGGCTCTCATAATTGGCCTTGTCCTTCGGTGCCGCGAAGTAGTGCATGTCGTCGAAGTCGGGCCGCTCGTAGTCGAGGTGGGCCCAGTCCGGGTAGTGACCGCTCTCGAGAAGTTGGTCGAAGTAACGGTAGGCTTTCAAGCGCCACTCAAGCAGCCATTCCGGCTCGTCCTTCCGCTCAGAAATGTAGCGGACAATGTCTTCGTTCAGCCCCTTCGGGGTCTTTTCGGATTCGATATCGGTGTACCAGCCGTGCTCGTACTCCTCGCTGGCCTTTCCCTTCAGGTATTCAGTCTCGGATGTGCTCATAAGCGGTCCCTCGTCTCGTGTGTGGTCCGATGCGGATGGTGACACTGGTCGCTCGGGCAGGCCGTCACTCGTGAACGGGGAAGAGACCCGAGTGTAAACTCGCGTTTACACTTTTCTCTGTGTCAACGCTCGATTACAACTAGAGGCCTCAGAGGTCGTTCCTCTGGGATCCTGGGCCGTTACATCTTTGTCGGAAGTTTGGCGGGCAGGCATGGGCGCGGGGAGAACGGGGGAGAGAGGGGTGGACAAGCGGGAAGGGGGGGCGACTCCGGCTGACCTGGTGAGTGCATTCGCAGGATAGTGGGACTCGATTCTCCGGGTGCGTTCGGGAGAAACTTTCGGGTTTGCATGGTGGTACGGAGTACGCCACTGACTCCTGCATGAGTCCTGTGTTGCTATGACTATTACGATGACCGACGAGGCCGTCGATCAGATCGAGACGGTGGCGTCGAACAAAGACGTGGACCTCGACGAGACGCTCCTCCGCGTGGCGGTGGTGCCGGGCGGCTGTTCGGGGCTGACGTACGACCTCGGGTGGGACACGACGGTGCAGGACGAGGACACGGTGGAAGTGCACGACGGGATTACCGTCGTGCTCGACAAGAAGAGCCGCCTCTACCTCGACGGGTCCGAACTTCACTTCACCGATGGGCTCGACGGGGACGGCTTTCACTTCTCCAATCCGCAGGCCTCCCGGGAGTGCGCGTGCGGAGAATCGTTTGGGGTATAGAACAGCGAGTGGCGGACGGTAGACCGCCGGACGTCACCGCCCAGGGTCTCTGAGAGTGTATCTCACTCCAGTCGCTGCCACCGAATGCGGTCCCCCTCCAGAATCCCGTGCGAGTCGGCAAACCCGGCGGGCGTTTCTAAGACAAACTGCGCAGGCTCCTCGGAGCGATAGCGCTCGTTGGAGAAGGGCGTTGTATATTTGGCAATGTTTACGATCTGCGAGTCCGCGTCGGTGAAGATAATGTCGAGGGCAACGGGGGTGTTCGACATCCAGAAGCTGCGAGGCTCCTCCTCGTCGAAGATGAACAGCATGCCGCTCCGGTCATTCGGGAAGCCGTCGCGCTGCATCATGCCGCGCTCCCGCGCCGAGTCTGTCTCGGCGATCTCGAGGTCGATGGTGACGGTCGAGTCCCCGTCCTGAACGACCGCGAGGCGCCCCTCGCGGGTAAAAGGAATGGTCGTGGTGTCGCTCTCTGCCTCCCGCGACGCAGAGTCGTCCGCGCGGCCGCAGGCAAGGCCGCAAACGAGCAGCGTGCCGAACAGAAGAAGCACCAGGGCGCGGGGAAGCATCATGCCTGTGATGTCTACGGAAGGCGCGGTCAGTTGGCGGGGGTCCATTGGATGTGGGTGCTGTCCGTGAGGCCGAATCGGTCAGCGAAGCCCCCTCGGACCTCGACGACATACTTCCGCGGGGCCGCAGGCAAGATCTTCTCCTCCGAAAGCGGCGTGGTTCGACGAGCGATGTTTATGACCTGCGAATCAGGCGCCACGAAGACGATGTCGAGCGGGAGCGGCGTGTTCTTCATCCACATGCTGCCCTCGTCCACCGTCTCGAAAATAAAGAGCATGCCCTGATCGTACCCGAGCGAACGCTGGCGCATGAGACCCCGCTCCCGTTCGGCATCGGTGTCCGCAATGTCGATATTGATGGTCTTGAGCGAGTCCCCGTTCGGCTGGAGGAACGCGAGCGTCCCTTCGTTCTGGAAACCCTGGGTGTCGGACTGTTCAGGTTCGTCGGTGCAACCCAGGACAAGAAGAGGCCCAAGCACGGAAAGGAGCAGGACGACGGCGATTCGCATGACGGAGCTGTGCAGACGAGAGGAGCAGTTATACGGATTTCTGCCGAAAGTGTCGGTCTCCCCGAAACAACCTGCCTGTTTTTGGACAGCTTTGGGTTTCTAAACGTCGTAACGTTAAAACGTTGAACGTTTTCGGCTTACAAGGGAAAAGGTTCTTTTCTGCCCTCCGGTCTCGTGTTTATTTTCGGGCCCACACAATGAAATCAAAACGGCATTACAGCGGGCGTTCCATATCCACGACGTCGTCCGGCGGGTTGTGGTAGGAGGCGTCCCGCTCCTTGAAGCCGAGGGAGCGGTAGAGCCGCCGG
>CAZMDV010000415.1:0-2773 GCA_964564875.1 uncultured Salinivenus sp. | reverse complement strand
CATGCACATCCTCGTCACCGGCGGGGCTGGCTTTATCGGCGGCCACCTCTGCCGCCGCCTCCTGAATGAGGGCCACCGCGTCACGGCCATCGACAATTTCGACCCCTTCTATCCCCGCGCCATCAAGGAGGAGGGGATCAAAGATTTGCCGGCGCATTCGTTTACTCTCATCGAGACGGACATCTGCAACACCGACACGCTCCTGCAGGCCTTGCACGGACGGAATGTGGACGCCGTCGTTCACCTGGCGGCGAAGGCCGGGGTGCGCCCGTCCATTGAAGCCCCAAAGGCCTACGAGCGGACCAACGTCGGCGGGACGCAGTCGATGCTGGAGGTGGCAGAGGAGCTGGACATCGACACGTTTATCTACGGCTCCTCTTCGTCCGTCTACGGCAACAACGAGAAGGTCCCCTTCGCCGAAGACGATCCGGTGCGCCATCCGATTTCCCCCTATGCCGCCACCAAGCGCTCCGGCGAGCTGGCGGCCCACACGTTTTACCATCTCTACGACATCACCGTCCACTGCCTGCGCTTCTTTACCGTCTACGGCCCGCGCCAACGGCCCGATCTGGCGATCCACAAGTTTGCGCGTCAGCTCCTGACGGACCAGCCCATCACGATGTACGGCGACGGCACGTCGAGCCGGGACTATACCTACGTCGACGACATCATCGAGGGCGTCGTCCGAAGCCTTCGCCGTGCCGCCTCGCTTGACGAGCCCGAATACGAAATTATCAATCTGGGGGGCTCCGAGACCACGCAGTTGAAGGAGCTTGTGTCCGGCATTGCCGACGCCATGGGCATCACGCCCGAGATCAAACGGCTTCCCGAGCAGCCCGGCGACGCGGAGCGCACCTACGCCGACATCTCGAAGGCCCGCACGATGCTCGGCTACGAGCCGGAAATTCCCATTCGGGAAGGATTGCAACGGTTTGCGGATTGGGTTACGGAGTACTATGCTAACCGACCCGTACTGGACGTTTGAGGAAAGAAAATGTTATTGTTCTGTGGAGAATCGGGAAGACGTTGACATCCCTGTCCACGTCCCCTAGCGTACGGTCGCTATGAATAGACGCGCCTCTACATCCGCCTCCCCGTCCGCGCTCGATTCCCACGTCGGTGCGAGTGGAGGACTGTCTGCGTTTGCCCTCTTCTATCTGGGCTACGCGTATGTCTATTTTTACCTCTTGACGGCCGGCGGCATGTAGCGCACGTGCGTTTCAGTGTTTTTCCCCACCCGCCGGCCGACGGCCCTCGGCCCCGGCGGGTTTTTGTCGTTTATGGGTCGACGGCCGCATGTCCGGCGGACGCTCCGACCGTTTTACACGTTCCCACAAGCTGGAGAACCGCCCATGGCATCATCTACACCCCCGTCCCTGCAGGACGCCCGCGCCCGGATCGACGAGATCAACGAGCGGGTCGTCGAGCTCCTCGCCGAACGACAAGCCGTCGTCGATGAGCTCTGCGACGTGAAGGCCGACACCGGCCAAACCATCCAGGATCCCGAGCGCGAGGCCGAGTTGCTCGCGCACGTCCGGTCTGTGGCCGAGGAGGAGGGGCTCCCGCCCGATCTCGCCGAGACCCTCTTCGAGGCCATTCTGAAGCATTCTGTACAGCGCCAGCGCCGCAAGCGAGCGGGCGGGGCCGCATCCAACGGACGGGCTGCTTCCAGAGACTCGGAGGCCTCTGGGCCGGCCGGGGGGTGCGGGTAGTCCCCAGCCGCCCGCGCCTGAGCCGTCGCAGCGGCAGAACGACGCTGCATCCATGCGATGCAGGAGCGGCCCGAATCAACCCGTCGCTCGCGCGCGACCCGAGTCTGAATGCGGGTGTTTCGCACCGACTGGCGAGCCGTCTTTCCGGGCACCGCCCCCGTCCGCCCGAATCTCTCAGTCCGGACAGGCATTCAAGCCGGGCACGTTCTTACAAACCGGTCTCTCCCCCGCGTGTCATGAGTACCTCCTCGGACCGTCCGGACTTCGTGCCGGAGTACAACAAGCCGGACACGCCTGGTCTCCACATGCACTTCGACAATACGGTCTCGCTGTACCACGTTGTCGAGAAGGGCGACGACTTCGAGACCGCGGCGCAGGACATCTTCTCCCTTCTCACGGAGGCCCAGGAGGAATTTCCGGACTGGCCGCGGGTCTTCTACCTCGACATTGAGGGTCATGTGCGGGGCGACGGGCGTCTGGAAGAAGACATGGTGGAGCTGCAGCAAGAGTTTCTCATCGCCGCAATGGGCAAGTTTTTCACTGCGCTGGCTCTGCCCCTGGTCTCCGTTGTCAACCCGGACGATCAGGTCAACGACCTCCCGGACGAGCTCGTCTTGCAGCCCCCCGACGCGGAGTTGCCGGGGGACACGGCATGGCCGAAGGAATGAGTGCGGGGTCCGGCTCGAATGCGCTCTGGCAGGTGCACTTCATGAGGGAAGAGGCGCGGTGTCCTTTCCATGGCACACAATTCTCCGATCATCTGGCAGCACGAAAAAGGACCGTCTGGGCAATTGCATCTTGAGAATGGCGGTCCGTTCTCGCCATTCCACAGAAGGTCAGGGATTCGGTGCGCCCATGCCCCACGCCCCCTCTCGCCCACCTCAGGTGGAATCCGTCGTCCGTCAGAAAGGGGAAGCCCCAAATGATCGACGAGAATCTTAACATGCGACCGCCCCGAAAAGACTTCGAGACGCCGAACTTTTGGTTTCAACCTTCGTGAAAAAACCATTGTCTGCTCTGAATCTTCCCCATCCCCCTGGTAGGGAGCACTTCCGGTGAGG
>CAZMDV010000414.1:0-2785 GCA_964564875.1 uncultured Salinivenus sp. | reverse complement strand
AACCGCACCGTGTACGACGTGAGCTCAAAACCCCCGGCGACGATCGAGTGGGAGTGAGTGCGGGATGAGGGGGCAAAATGGGAGAAACGGCGAGAGGAGGTTTGGTCTACAGAAGCGCGAAAGGGAGAAGGATCGCGTCCGCCTCAACGCCCATTCCGTTCTGAATCAATCTTCTGCATCGAGCTCTCTGTCTTCATGGTGAACTGGCGTTCCAGATCGATCCGGGCGCTCGTGCTCGTCGTAGCCGTAGTCGCTGGGGCAATGACGACCCCCGGACATGCACAGGGGCAAGAGGAGATTCCCAAAATTCCCAACGCGGAGTTGCTGTTTAAGGAAGGCATCGCGGCCTTCGAGCGAGGCGAGTACGAAACGGCCTACGAGCGATTCCAGCTGGTGAGCGAGTACGAGCTTAATCAGAAAACGACGGCTGCGTTGCTGATGGGGAGCAAGGCGCTCGTGCGGCTGGGGCGCTACCGAGAGGCCGTCGATCGGCTCGAAGTGCTCCTCGATCGGTATCCGGCGACGACGTACCGGGAGCAGGCGGAATCGCTCATCGAGCGTGCGCGGAGCCGTCTCCAGGAGGGGGCACAGGCCCGAGACACACTCCGCATCGGGATTGCGCTCCCAATGGAGTCCGCGCAGGTCTCCCTGGCCCAGGCCCTCTTTAACGGCATTCGCCTGGCGGTAGACGAGCACAACGGCCTACAACGGCGGTACGTCCGTCCCCCAGGCCTCCGGTCGGCGGCCGATACCTTTGAGGTCTACGACACGGCCCCGGCTCACGGAGACAGCGTGGCAGCGGCGGACGGAGAGACCACCGTAGCGGCCCCGACCGACACGGTCCGGGTCGACTCGCTTCGGATCGTCACCGAGCAGGGAGCGCGGCCGGACTGGGTGGCCAAGATGTATTTTCGCCGGATGGGGGCGAAGCCCAAAACCGCTCGCGCCGCCGTCGACTCGCTCGTGCGCCTCGACGACGTAGACGTGATTCTCGGGCCCATTGGGAGCCGCGCGGCGCGGCCGGCCGGCAAACGGGCCGAGGAAGCAGGGGTGCTCCTCGTGGCCCCGGTGGCCACCGACGAGAGCGTGTCTAAGGGACGCGACTACGTCTTCCAGGCCAACCCGACGATTTCGGCGCGCGGCCGAGTCATGGCGCGGACTGCGAAGAATGGCCTCCTCATCGATCGCGCCGGGGTCATTTACGAGTCCGGCAACAGCTACAGTGCGCGCATGGCCGAGGGATTCGAGGCCGAGGCCCGTCGCCAGGGCCTGGAGGTGCCCCTCACAATTCCTCTGCAAGAGCCGCGCGGCTGGTCGCGGCTCTCCACGCTGATCGAAGAGGATTCGCTTCGGATCGGAAAGGAGTCCGGTACTGCCAAGGCAGATTCCGCCGCCGTCGATTCGCTCTTGGCCCGGGCGGAGGCCTTTTATCTGCCCGTGTCGGGCCGGGGCGCCGCGGGCAAGATACAGGGAGTTCTCACCGGCATGCGGCAGGTGCTGCCGGGAAAACGGGCGCTTGGCAATGCCGAATGGCACGACCTCCCCTTCACGAAGGCGGCTAGTGACATGAGGGCCACCTACACGAACGGCTTCTACGTGCAGACGAGCCGACCGGCCGTGCAACGATTCGTCCGCCGCTATCGGCTTCTGACCGGCACGACGCCGGATGAATTGCCCACCGACGGCCGGCGCCTGGCGTACGCGGGGTACGATGTTGGTCACTTTCTGCTATCCGTGCTCTCGCCGTCTTCCTCGCGGCTGACTCCTCAGACGCTCCGTACGGCCCCAACGTACGAAGGACTGGGGATGCGCATCGGCTTCAAGGGAGAAAATGTAAACCAGTCGATGTTCATTCATCGATACCGCAATCAACAGATCGAGCTGCTTCGGTAGGGGAGGTGGATGTCCCCGCGCCGACACGATCCATCGGGGCTTAAAGGCCCCGGGAGGAACAGACCCTCCCCCCCACCGTTTCGGCTCCGCGCTGTCTGTTCCGCGCCCTCAAGCGGGCTGGACGACGAACGCAGCGGCGACTTGGGAGCGACCTCCACTGGCCTATTCCTGGTACTGGCACCCCTCCATGCGTTTTTCGGTCCTCGTCCCCGCTTTGCTCTTTGCGCTTTTCGGGGCCTTTGTCGGGTGTTCGGGGAGTGGTGAACTCACGTACAATGGGCCCGAAGACGCCTATCAGAAGGGAGTGGCCCAGATGGAAGACGAGGACTACCAGCAGGCCATCCGCCTTTTCCGGGCCGTGTTCGAATACGGACGTGGAAACGAGTGGGCGCCCAAGGCGCGCTTCAAGCTCGCCATGGCCCAGCGCAAGCTGGGAAAACACCTGGTAGCCGCAAACGAGTTCAAGCGCTTTACGCAGCTCTATCGCAACAACGAGTTGGTCCCCAAAGCCGAATTCGAACGGGCCAACTCGTACTACCTCCGCTCCCCGATGTACCGACTCGACCAGACGGACTCGCGGGAATCTATTTCTCTCTTTCGGCTCTTCATTGACCGGCACCCGAACCACGAGCTCGTGCCGGAGGCCAAAAAGAAAATCGACGAGCTTCGGGCCAAGCTTGCACGGAAAAAGTACTCCGCGGGCCAGCTTTATGAACGGCGGGACATGTGGGAGGCCGCCTCAACGGTGTACGAAGATGTCTTTGACCAGTATCCGGATACTCCGTGGGCCGACGACGCGCTCCTGGGGGCCGTTCGCACCTACATCCGATACGCGGATCGCAGTGTTCAGGAGAAGCAGGCCGATCGGTACCAGAAGGCGATCGAGAACTAC
>CAZMDV010000413.1:0-2793 GCA_964564875.1 uncultured Salinivenus sp. | reverse complement strand
AGGACCCCCAGGCCCCGACCGTAAATCCGCCGGACGAGAAGGACAGGCTCGGCTGAATGGCCGCCGTATTGCCGAAGTCCGTGCCGCGCCAGACGTAGCGGCTCATAATGTCGGCCCCGAGGTCCACCGACTGGGCTTGCGCGGGCGGCGCGAGGCACATGCCGACGAACAGCATGAGGAAGAACGGAACGAAGAGTGTGTGTTTGCGATTTTTCATGGCTGGTGTCTCCAGTTGATTCTTTTATCGTGGATTGTGCGAGAACGAATCGGGCGGGGACGCACCGGTCCAGGCTGGGTCCTCGCCCTGGGGACATCGCTTTTTGGGGCTGCGATCCCCCTCTGAGGAACGGATCGCACGCAGCGACCGCTCAGAACGCCCTCCCCTTCCCCCGGAGGAAGACGACCTCCCGCCTTCCCCCGGGCATTTCCAGTCGCCGGTCGCACCGGCGGTAAGGGGGAACGTGAAGGGGCCGACCGGTCCTCAGTCACCCGACCGGCCCGTCAGTTCGGCGACAAGGATACAGCTCTACACGACTTCGGCGGCCGCCTCGCCGTCGGTCTCCGTCGCCTCCTCTGCACCGTTGGACATGCCGCCGAACTCCGGATAGGCATCGACATCGTGCTCCAGCTGGTCGAGACCATAGGCCTCGTCGTCGATCCGGATGCCGCCCACCAGGCTGTCGGCGAGTGAGAAGGTGAGGTAGCTCAGAGGGAACGTCCAGGCAAACGCCACCGCGATGCCGAGCGCCTGCACGCCGACCTGCGAGAGGCTGAAGCCCGCGGAGTCGAAGAGCCCGGCCGCGAGGGTGCCCCACGCACCGGCCACGCCGTGCACTGCAATGGCGCCCACCGGGTCGTCCACAAACGTGTCGAGGGCCCGCGCCGCGTACACCATGATGATGCCCGCGAGGAACCCGGTGAGGATGGCGAACGGCGGCGTCAGGTTCGCGCACCCGGCCGTGATGCCGACCAGCCCGGCGAGCACGCCGTTCAGCGTCATCGAGGCGTCGGGGGTGCCCGTATCGGCCCACGTCACCACCATTCCGCCCACGGCCCCGGCCCCGGCCGCGAGGAAGGTGTTCATCGCGATGAGCGCAATGTCGGTCGTCCCGGCCGTCGTCGATCCGGCGTTGAAGCCGAACCACCCGAGCCACAGGATGAACACCCCGAGCGCCGCCAGCGGGAGGCTGTGTCCCGGAATGTCGCGCGCGGTGCCGTCCTCGGCGTACTTCCCGACCCGAGGGCCTACAACCAACGCCCCGGCCAGCGCGGCCCAGCCGCCGACACTGTGCACGACCGTCGACCCGGCAAAGTCGATGAAGCCGAACGACTCCATGAAGCCGGAGCCGTTGAAGAGGCCGCCCCAGAACCACGCCCCGGAGATCGGATAGATGAGTCCTGTCATCAGGACCGTAAAGATGAGGTAGCCGCTAAACCGAGTTCGTTCGGCGACGGCTCCAGACACGATGGTGGCCGCCGTGGCCGCGAAGACCGCCTGGAAGAAGTAAAACGCGTAGACCCAGCTCTGCGGCTGATCCCCCGTGCCCATGAGAAAAAACCCATCGGTGCCGACGAGGCCGTTCCAACTGGTCCCGAACATCAGCCCGAAGCCGACCGCGAAGAACACCAGCGCCCCGGCCGAGGCGTCCATCACGTTCTTCATGATGATGTTCACCGCGTTTTTGGCCCGCGAGAAGCCGGACTCCAGCAGCGCAAAGCCCGCCTGCATGAAGAAGACCAGCGCGGCGGCGACGATCGTCCAGACGTAGTTCAGGTTCGTCTGCGTCTCTTCCGCAGATTGCAACACCTCGGCGATGTTCGAGGGGTCCGAGGCGGCCATTGCGTCCATCCCGAATGGAGATAAAAGAAGTCCAACGACGAAAAGGAGTGACGTAAGGGTGCGCATTCCGTTTATGATGATTTTTTGTGGTGAGAGCACTCGTGACGCCACTCACTCTAGCAATTTGCTCTGCAAACCACAAAAATTAAGTCGTATAGAAGCGCTCCCAAAATTGATGGAACCGCTTCCGGCGATCATTTTAACGGAATCGGCACATTTTGCGCACATCGATCGTTGATTTTTTCTCTTGTGGACTGCGCGCTGCGGCTGTCCTCCACTGCAGACGTGAGAACTGACGTACTTCCTCGGAGGTGAAGTAGCACAATTCCCCCAAGACTCCGGCCGGTGATCTTTGCCCACTACGCTGCGGGCTCCGGCTGCACGTTCTCTCCCTCCGCCGATTCGGTCACCGGGGCCGTCTCTCCCCCACTGGCCTGTGCGGCCCGGGTGCGCTCCAACTCCTCGCGGAGGTAGCCGGACGTGTAGGTGTCGGCCCCCGCAAGGGCCTCGGGCGGGCCCTCGAACAGCACCTCGCCACCCTTCCGGCCGCCCTCGGGACCGAGGTCGATGACGTGGTCGACCTGCTTGATGATGTCCATGTTGTGCTCGATGACGATTACCGTGTTGCCCTCATCGACAAGCCCACGCAGGACATTGAGGAGATGGCGGACGTCCTCGAAGTGCATGCCAGTGGTGGGCTCGTCGAGGATGTAAAGGGTGTCGCCGGTGCCGGGGCGGGAGAGCTCTTTTGAGAGCTTCACGCGCTGGGCCTCGCCGCCGCTCAGGGTGGTGGACGGCTGGCCGAGCGTGAGGTAGTCCAGGCCCACGGCGTTGAGCGTTTTGAGGCCGCGGAGGAGGCGCGGCTGATTCTCGAAGAAGTCGAGCGCCTCGGCGACGGTCATGTCCAGCACCTCGGCGATGTTTTTGCCCTTGTACTCCACCTCCAGCGTCTC
>CAZMDV010000412.1:0-2797 GCA_964564875.1 uncultured Salinivenus sp. | reverse complement strand
TCCTCATCGTGCTGGCCGACCAGCTCGGCATCAGCGTGGGCGACCTGTTCATCGGCGCGCTGGTGCCGGGCGTGGCGTTGGCGAGCCTCTACGCTCTCTACGCGAGCGGGGTGGCGCTCATATGGCCCGACGTGGCGCCGGCCCTCCCCGAGGAGACACGGGACATTCCGCTGGGCCGCCTCGTCCGGCGGGTGTGTCTGGTGATGCTGCCCCCTTTGATCCTCATCCTGCTCGTACTCGGGAGCATCTTCGCTGGACTGGCCACGCCCACCGAGGCGGGCGCCCTCGGCGCCGTGGGGGCCATCGCTCTCGCGGCCGCCAATGGACGCCTCACGATGACGGCCCTCCGCGAGACCATGGACGAGACGATGCGCCTCACATCCATGGTCATGTTTCTGCTCGTCGGGTCCACGGCCTTCTCGCTCATCTTCCGGGGCCTGGGGGGCGACTTCTGGGTGGAGGAGATGTTGACGAACCTGCCGGGGGGCGTCATTGGCTTTCTCATCGTGGCCAACTTGGCCGTCTTTCTGCTCGGCTTCTTCATCGACTTCTTCGAGATCGCGTTCATCATCATCCCGCTTCTGGAGAGTCCGGCGGCCCGGCTCTTGCCGCCCGAGTTTGGGGCCACGGCCGACGCGGCGCTTGTCTGGTTCGGGGTGATGGTGGGGATGAACCTGCAGACCTCCTTCCTGACCCCGCCTTTTGGCTTCGCGCTCTTCTATCTGCGCGGCGTGGCGCCCGACGAGGTGCGCACGACGCAGATCTACCGGGGGGCCGTGCCCTTCATTGCGATTCAGGTGCTCGGCCTCATTGCGATGATGCTCTACCCCGAGATGGTGACGTGGGCACTCTGACGATTTTGGAATGGAGATTTTGGAATGGAGATTTTGGAGTGGGGATTTGGGAGGGGCGTGTTTCCATTCCGCACCCCGCATTCTCCATTCCGCGATTCCCCTTCGTCAAGTAAGGGTGGCCAGGTGCCACAGGAAGGCGAAGGAGACGTCGTGCCGCACCGCAAGCACGAGGATGGTTGCGCTCACGAGCGCCAGGGGACTCAGGGCGCTCAGGGGAAGGAGGAGTCCTGCGGGGAGGTCGGTGACGGACCAGTAGTCGAAGAGCACGCGGCCGGTCACGTAGATGGGGAGGAGGCTCCCTCCGCCGAGCAGGAGAAGGGCGAAGCGCGGCGGGGACAGCGGCGCGTCTGGGCCCGCGGCCAGCGCGAGGGGCAGGGCCATCAGGGCCGGCCAGCAGGGCCATGTCACGAGCACGAGTCCCTGGGCGAGTGAGAACCGAGTCCACCACTGGGCCACGAGCACGAGCGCGCCGACCCAGAGCCCAAGCCCCCCGAGCACGAGTCCCCCAATGGTGACGCCCGCCCAAACTGGGTGCTCGAGGCCCCCGGCCACCACTACCTGTGTGGTTCGTGGCAGAGCAGCAACTACGCGGTCGGTGGCGGGCTGTGCGGCGGCGAGGCGGGCCGTGCAGACCCCCGTTGCGCCGAGCGCACCCGCCACAATGCCCAGCAGAAGAGCATTTGCCCCTGGGTGCAGGTCGTGCCCCTCACGGAGGGCGTCCCGGTAGAAGCCGGGCGCCGCGAAGTAGCGGGCCACCGTCTGGCGGACGAAGAGGCTTCGGGCGTATAGGATGCCGAGGAGAGCGAACAAGCCCCACCCCAGGAGCAAGGCCTCGTAGGGGCCTGACGCTGGCTCCGGCCCCGACGGAAATGCGAAGACACGCTGAGCACCAGTGTAGACGCCCCGAACGACGCGGGCCGCAGGGCGCGGCGTACCGTCGGCCTCGTGCAGCCCGTAGTGCCGGGTGGAGAGAGGCGGGTCGGTCTGATCCCGCCAGCGCGAGACGAAGAGGACGGGCGGTGATGTTCGGGTGGAGTCGAGCAGTCGAGAAAGCGTGCGTTCCAGATAGCGGCCTTGGCGCTCCGGCGAGTGGGGGATTTGCAGTCCCGTGGCGGCTGAGGGCCGCAGCCACGTGCCCACTGCGCCGATCCCTGTCGTCTCAGTTTGAGATTGCCATTCCCGCCACCGGTCTACGGGCGCCGGGTGGCCACGGATGTCGAGGAAGGGCCGATCCACGGCGTCGGCGCACCGATCGGCCGTGGCCGCGAACGGCGTGACATAGTAGGTGCGGAGAGACGCGTGCCGGGTGTGGACCCGCTTGTTCCAGCGCTCAAGGACCTCACAGGCGGCCGGCACGGTCGTGTCGGCCGACTGCGCGAGCCCGACGTGGGTGATTGAGGAGTGCCGTCCGGCGAGGGTGAGGAGCCGATCGAGCGCCGGAGCGGCCTGGGCGAGGGTGTGCTGAAGCCGGGGGGCTGGCACGTGATCGACCGGCAGATCCACGTACAGGCGGAGCCCGAGCGTGTCGGCGCGGGCCGCGAGGGTGTCGGACGGGAGGCGGGTCAGTCGGACGGCCGTGGCCCCGATGCGGTCGATCTTGTCCAATTCGTGGAGGGCCGAGTCGGGAGGGGACGGGGGCGTCCAGACGACGCCGAGGGCGGTGGTGTCGGAGGGGAGGGGGGACGGGGCGTTTACGGTTGTCGAGGAGCCCGATCCGGAGGCACTCCCGAAGAGGATCCCTGCTGGGAGGAGAAGAAGCAGGGTCCAAAAAGGGCGTTTGGGCCAGCAGTGGCGCATTCAGGAAGGAGGCGGGGAAAGACTGAACGGGAACGTATCTTCTCAATGTAGACATCGAAGACATTTCGACCCAAACTCCACGGTGGAAGGAACAGGGCTATTGCATGTTGAGAGTCCTGTTGAGCGAAGGACGCGCCGCTGCCTCT
>CAZMDV010000411.1:0-2839 GCA_964564875.1 uncultured Salinivenus sp. | reverse complement strand
CGCGAGGGCGGGGACGTGCGGAAGTAGTAGGCGTTTTTCTCCTACACTCTCAGGCGCCCAAACGCCCGCACTCATCGACAGGGAACCCCCTTCGCGCCGGACCATTGAGCGCACTTGGTACTGACTGCTGTCTGTACTTTAGGCCTGCCTGACCGATGCGCTCCCAGTTCGTCGTTTGGATGCTCCTGCTCTTGGGGCTCGCCGGGGCCCCCGCGGCGGCCCAGCCGGGCGGCTCCCTCTCCAGCTTCCAACTCCTGCGGTTTGACGCGTCGGCCCGGACGGCCGCGCTGGGCGGTGCCTACACGGCCGTGGCCGACGGCGACGTGAACGCGATGTTTTACAACCCGGCCATCCCCGGCCCGACGACGAACAAGACGCCCTCGCTCTCCTACCTGAATCACCTGGCGGGCATCGATGCGGGGACACTCGCCTACAGCCACGCCGTGGAGGGACTGGGCACCACGGTCAGCGGTGGACTCCGCTTCGTGCACTGGGGGACGATCCAGCGGCGGAACGAACAGGGGGTGCAGACGGGAACCTTCTCCGCGGCGGACATGGCCCTGACCCTCGGGGCCGCCCGGGCGCTCGGGCCTCGGATCCGGTACGGGGCCAACATGCACGTGCTGTACACGCAGATCGAGGAGTCGCAGGCCAGCGCCCTGGCCGCAGACCTGGGGGCGCTGTACCGCGTGCCTGCCCGCCAGCTCACGGTCGGCGTCTCTCTGCGCCATCTTGGGACGTCGCTCGGGGGATTTGAGACCACCCTCCCCCTCGACCTACAACTTGGCGTGTCGAAGCAGCTGGCTCACCTGCCGGTGCGCCTCTCCCTCACGGCCTACGATCTGACGGAGATGGGGACCGGCATCGAGGGCGGGTCGACGCTCGATCACGTACTGGGGCACCTCACGTTCGGCGGCGAGCTGCGGCTCGGAGACGCCCTCCGACTCCGCCTAGGCTACAATCATCGCCGCAGCCGCGACCTCGCTCTTTCCAACCAGTTTGACCTCGGCGGCCTGGGGGGGGGCTTCGGCCTCGTAATTGGGGGGATCGCCGTGGACTACGCCTACAACTCATGGTCGGAGCTCGGGGGGCTTCACCAGTTTACGGTGCGGGCCGATCTCGATGCGCTGTGAGGTGGGTACCGTGTCGAGGCCTGAGAGGCAGCCGAGTGGGGCAATGGGAAGGGTGAATTGGGGGGAGAGTTGGGGAAGAGGGGACAGTTGATCTCTACACGTGTCGCCCCCATGCCTCACGCTCTCACGCTCACTACAGGTCCAACTCCTCCAGCTCCTCGGGGTCGCGCTTCAGGAGGCCCTGCTTCTTGTAGTAGATCATGGTGGTGTCGAGGGTGCCATGGCGCATCCGCTCCTTCACCTCCTCGAGCGGCATGCCGTCGTTGAGCCAGAGGAGCGCCGCCGTGTGGGTGAGGCTGTGCGGCGTGACGCCCTTGCGCTTGACGTCGGCCTCTTTGAGATATCCATTGATGCGGCTCCGCACCGAGCGCGTCTTGAGCCGCTCCCCGTCCGAACGGTGGCCGTGCGACACGAACAGCGGATCCTCGGGATATACGTCCTCGCGGGTGTCTAGGTACGCCTCGACCGCCTCCAGCACGGGCGGGTCGAGGGGCGCCTCTTGGTCCTTCACCTCGCGCCCCTTGCCCTGCACGCGGAGCACAGGCCCCATGAGGGTGTGCTCCAGGTCCTCCACGTTGGCGCGGACAATCTCGATCTCACTCAGCCCGGCGTAGAGCATGAGCGCGATGATGGCCCGATCGCGCTTGTCGATCTGAGTCGTGTCGTCGACCACCGCCTCCAGCTTCTCGATGTCGGACTCCGTGAGCACTGACCGCGAGTGCGTCTCGGGCCGCCGGTTGCCTTTCACGGCCTTGGCCGGATTCTCGCCCAGCAGGCCGATGTCGGTGAGGTACTGGCAGAAGCGCCGGAGGGCCGTAAGGTAGGTGGAGACAGAAACCTGGCTGAGCTCTCGCTCCTCCATCAGGTAGCGCTTGTACTCGCGCACGTCGTCTTCTGTGAATCGGAAGTTGTTCTGCTGCACGAACCACTTCTCGAACGAGTTGAGGGAGCGGCGGTAGGTGCCCACCGTCTCGTCGCTCTTGTCCTCCAGGTAGTCGTCCTGGAAGGCCTGGAGATGATCGCGGAGTTCGCGCAGGGAAAGCTCAAGCTTAGGGCCGTTCGAAGTCGCGTCGTCGGGCATGGGAGGAAAGGGCATTCCGGAAAAGGAGACCTCCGTTTGGCCCAAGAGGGGTCTGGACCAAAAACAGTAGGCCTCGGGCGAAAGAAGGCATTCTCCAATCAAGGGCCTATTCCGGACGGTGTCAATAACGGAACCCCGCCCGTGCCTCCTTCGAGGGCGAACAGGGCCCGCCGCTCCAGTCGGGGACGGGGCGCAAGCGTCCAGGACGGACGCACGGGTGGCTCACGACGACGCGGCGTTTTTGAGCAGCCGGATTTGAAACTGCACCATCTCCAGGTAATTCTCGGTATGGATACGCTCATCGGTGCCGTGGACTCGTTTCCGGTCCGAAGGCCGCGCGCGGATCGGGCGGAACCGATAGATATTCCGGGTCAGGTTGTGGAAGTACCGGGAGTCGCTGGCCGCCACGAACAGGGAGGGGGCCACCGGGATGTCCCCGAAGGTCTCCCAAATGGACTGTTTCAGTTGCCGGAAGGACCGGGTATCGAATTCGGAGACGACCGAAGGCTCCCGATCGCGGCGAGCCCCGTCGACCCGCTGGATGTCCACGTTGGGGTCGTTGATGGTCCGCCGGACGTGGTCGATGACGGCATCGATGCTATCGCGAGGATGAATTCGGAAATTA
>CAZMDV010000410.1:0-2853 GCA_964564875.1 uncultured Salinivenus sp. | reverse complement strand
GCCGACGTGGTCTACGCGAAGTCGTGGGGCGGTCCGCTCCTGTACGAAGACCCAGACGCCGAGGCGGAAGCTCGTGCCGGCCACGCCGACTGGCGGATCACCGAGGACCTGATGGATCGCACCCGGGAGGGGGCCTTCATGCACTGCCTCCCGGTCCGGCGCAACGTGGTGGCGGACGACGCCGTGCTCGACGGCCCGCGTGCCGTTCACCTCGATCAGGCCGAGTACCGCCTCCATGCGCAGAAGGCCCTCCTCGAACACGTCTGGGACCTTGGCTGAGGGCTGCGACTTTCTTCGTCGTTCTGCTCTCAGCACTCCTATTCGCATGGACGCTTGGGCGTGTGGGGAATTCGACGTTGCGCTCCTGCGCACAGACCTCCCCACGCAGACGCTTCCATTCCGGCGAGCATTCCACACCGAGCAATGACCACAGATACACAGAGCCCAACCGTAATCAAGATTAGTGGCTCGCTGCTGGATGAGCCGGACGCGCTGGCCGAGCTCTGGCACGGCGTCCGAACGCTGCGGGCCGAGGGGCCGGTCGTGCTCGTCCACGGTGGCGGCAAGCAGATGACGGCCCTCGCCGAGCGTCTCGGTCACACGCCAGAGCGGGTGCAGGGACGCCGCGTCACGACCGACCTGGATCTCAAGATTGCACAGTGGGCCCTGCGGGGCACCCTTAACACAAAGCTCGTGTCGCAGGCCCAGCAGCATGACCTCACCGCGGTGGGCGTGTCCGGGGCCGACGCCAGGCTGGTCCGGGTGTCGAAACGGCCAACGTGGGACATCAACGGCAGAACGGTGGATTTCGGATGGGTCGGCGACATCGAGCACGTCGACCCCTCCCTCCTGTCGGGACTCCTGGATCGGGCCCTCGTGCCGGTCGTGGCCCCGCTCGGCATCGACGACGAGGGGCAGGTGTACAACGTGAACGCCGACACGGTGGCCTGCGCGCTGGCCGAGGCCCTGAGGGCCGAACGGCTCCTCTTTGTGACGGGGGCCGGGGCCGTGCGCCGCGACGCCGATGAGCCGACCTCTCGCCTCGACACCTGTGGCCCGGTGGCCGCCAAGCAAGGAGTCGCGGACGGGTGGATCGAGGGGGGCATGCGCGTGAAGGTTGAAACCGCCCTCGACGCCCTCGACGGCCCGATCGGCGAAGTCCACATCTGCGGCCCGGACGATCTTCTGTCTCGGTCTCAGGCGACGGAGGTCGTGCTCGGGACGTGATGCGTGAATCGTGACGCGTGACAATTGCCTCCCCCTCACTTATCAGGCATTACGACTCACGTGAGGTTCGGGAAGTATCGACACGAGGTCTCTTGCAAAACGTTTGGTGTCATGACGCCCTTTTCGACGAGGACGACCGATGCCATCGACTTCCTCAAGGCGCTCATCCGCTTCCCCTCCCTCACGGGTGAGGAGGCCGCCATCGCCGACTTCGTGGAAGATCACGTCCGCCGCGCGGGGGTCGACGTGCTGCGCCACGAGGATAACGTGGCCGCTGCCCTCGGGGACGGTGACGACACGCTACTCCTCAACTCCCACCTCGACGTGGTCCCTCCCTCGGACAACCATCCGTACGACCCGTTCGAGCCGGTGGAGACTAGCGGCGTGCTCTACGGGCGGGGCAGCGTGGACGCGAAGGCCAGCGGCGCGGCCATGATGATGGCCCTGCTGTCCCTCGCCGCCGAGGGCTGGACGCCGGACGACGGACGGCTGATCGTCGGTCTGACAACCCATGAAGAAGGGGGCGGAACGAAGAACGGCCTGCAGGACCTCCGCCCCCGACTGCCTCCCCTCTCAGCGGCAGTCGTCGGCGAGCCGACGGCCCTCCATCCATGCGTCGCGCAGAAAGGACTGCTCATTCTGAAGGTGCACGCCCGGGGCAAACCCGCCCACGCGGGCCGCCCCCACCTCGGCGAGAACGCGATTCCCGCCGCCATGACGGCCCTCCAGCAGCTCAATACGGTGACGTTGGATCGGGAGGATCCCTATCTCGGCGCCCCGACCAAGACGGTGACGACCATCGAGGGCGGAACGGCCCGCAACATGGTCCCCGAGCACTGCGTCTTCACCGTTGACCTCCGCACCACCCCCGCCTACACGCACGACGAGATCGTGGCCGAGGTGCGCGCCGCGGTGGACGCCGAGGTGGAGGTCCACAGCGACCGCCTCGTCCCGTGCGCTACGCCCGAAGACGCCCGCATCGTCCATGCCACTCAGGCCGTCCGCCCGAGTGCCGACCTCTTCGGCTCGCCCACCTCGTCGGACTGGGTCTTCCTCCACGACGTGCCCGCCGTCAAGCTGGGCCCGGGCCAGAGCGACCGCTCCCACACCGCCGAGGAACGCATCGACGTCACCGAGGTCCAGGAGGCCGTCGAGATCTACCAGACCCTGATCCAGACCTACTTTTCCCAACGTCGTGACGGGGCGTGATGGATGCCCAGATTGCTCTTGCCGACAACGTCCGCTCCCCCTCTCCCCCATTCCCCCTTTCCCTACTCCCTCTTCCCCCTCCCGAACGCCCATACGCAAACACGTCCAGACGCCATGACAACGCCCCTCTGGCAAAAAGACCCCTCCGCCAAATCGACGACCGACGACTGGGTCCACCGCTTTACGGTCGGGGATGACTACGAATGGGACCGGTTGCTCTTGCCCTATGACGTGCGGGCCAGCCGCGCCCACGCCTGGGGCCTCCACCAGATCGACGTGCTGTCGGACGAGGAGTGGACCCGGATTAGTGAGGCGCTGGACGCGCTGCGGGAGCAATTTGAGGCCAGCGAGGTGACGGTCACGCCCCAGGACGAGGACTGCCACAGCGTCATCGAGCGGTTCGTGACCGAGCACGCC
>CAZMDV010000409.1:0-2853 GCA_964564875.1 uncultured Salinivenus sp. | reverse complement strand
TAAAATGTCAGCATGTGCCCGCGGATCGGTGCCTCGGATGGGAAGGGTCCCCCTAACCTTCAACCTGTGAACGTTCAACCCCGGCAGTGGTCAGGACTTGCGCGCCCAGACGCCCACATGCAGCGGCGTTCTATTTACGCACTTTTGCACAACTCAGTAATCGGATCAGCGCAGCCCGGCCTGGAACAACAAGAGGAAAGCCGTGATGGTGAACAGGACGACGAGGCCGATCTCCATGACCCGGTCCGGCACGCGCTCCGCGAAGATGGGGCCCAGCTGCGCCCCGATGATGACCCCCGGCACCGTGAAGAGCAAAATGTTTCCCATCGTGGCGAGCTCCGGCAGTCCCCCCTGTGCAATCTGGACGATGTGCCCGATCGACGCCGCGAGCGCAGTAATTGCTACGACGAACACCGTCGTCGCGACTGACACAGTACTGGGCACGCGGCAGCGCTGTAGCAGGAAGTATCCATTCAGCTCCCCGAGGCCCGAGGACGCTACGCCCATGAAGAAGCCCCCAACCCCTGAGATGAGGCGACCTTCGGTCTTGTTGCAGACGGTGTAGCAGATCTCCTCGCCCCAGGCCGTGGTGAGGCAGGTTTCCGCCGCATCCGGCGACTCCTGGGCCAGCTCATCCAATCGCGTCACGGCCGTAGGGTCGGGGGTCCGAAGAAAGCTCGCGGCCACGGCAAACAGGCCCATCCCCAGCACAGCTTTCAGAATGTCTGCCTGGACGTAGTAGGCGGTAATGGATCCGGCAAGCGCGGCGGGCACGGTGACGACGAGCATTGCCCGCCCGATGCGGTAGTCGATGAGTTGTCGCCGGACATACGCGTAGACGCCGCTGCCAAACCCGCAGGCTTCCACAACCAGTCCCGAGCCAATGGCGAGCTGCGGCGGGAGCCCAAGACCCAGAATAAATAGCGGTGAGTAGAAAGTAGCCCCCCCGACGCCCGACGCAATTCCGACCGTCGTCACTGCGATCCCGAGAGGGAACATGTACCAGAACTCAGTGCTCATCGGGTTGGGGAGCAGGAGTTGAAAGGAGCCGTCGCGTGTTCTGGTGCGGAAATCCAGCTCGACCCGCCGAACTGTACGGGCCAGGGAGAGCGCTCAACCGCCAGGCCCGGCGTGAAGTCAATGCAGCCCCGCCTCGACGAGAAGAAGCCCTGCCGTGATGGTGAACAACACACCGAGCCCGACCTCCATAACCCGATCCGGCACGCGCTCCGCGAGCTCAGGCCCGAGCTGCGCCCCGATCACGACACCCGGCACCGTAAACAGCAGTAGATCGCCCATCGTGGACAGCCCCGTCAGCCCGTCCCGGGCGACTTGGTAGACGTGACCGGCGGATGCAGTGAAGGCCGTAATCGCCACCACGAAGACGCTCGTGGCCACCGCTACGCTGCTGGGCACGCGGCACCGCTGCAGCAGAAAGTAGCCGTTCAGCTCGCCGAGTCCCGAGGACACCATGCCGACGAACAGACCGCCGATGCCGGAGATTAAACGTCCTTCGGTGGTATTGGAGACCGTGTAGCAGATTTCTTCCCCCTCTGCCGTCACGAGGCAGGTCTCGGCCGACTCCGGGTCCTCGCTCGCCATTTCCTCGAGTGTCTCCTCCACCTCCTCGTCCGGCGCCCGGAGAAAGCTCACGGCCACGGCAAAGAGGCCCATCCCGAGAATAAGCTTTAGAATGTCGGCGTCAGCGTAGTGGGCCACCACGACCCCGACGATGGCGGCGGGCACCGTGGCGGACAGCAGCATGCCTCCAACGCGATAGTCGATGAGCTTTCGCTTTACGTACGCGTACACCCCGCTACTAAACCCAAACACCTCCACAATGAGCCCCGACCCGATCGCCAGTTCCGGCGAAAGCCCAAGCCCTAGGATAAACAGCGGGGAGAAGAAGGTGGCGCCCCCGACCCCCGACGCCATCGCGATGGTGGCGATGACGATGCCGATAGGGAGCATGTACCAAAACTCAAGACTCATGGAGCGGACAAAGAGACGGGTTCAAACGAATGGGTCGCGGATTCTTCCGAGCACGCAGTCATGGGTGGTCTCCGGATGAGGCCCCGGCGGGGTTCGTATCGGACGTGGAGGCCGCCTTCGAGGCCGTCTTTTCCCACACGGTCTGAGTCGTCGAGTAGGCGCTGTACCCGATGAGGCCCACTACGAGCGCGTAGACCCAGAGCGGAAGGTTTTCGCCCGCAATGAACAGGTAGATGTAGGCCGACAGCACACACAGCGAGGTGGCCACCACCGGGAGGAAGGGCGAGCGTCCCTGCCGAAGGTTGCGCACGAGCCACGCCACCGACAGCCAGAAAAACGGGATGGCCCCGACCGAGATGCTGCCGAAGATGATCGGGTCGACTCCGTACTGCGCGCCGAGACCGAAGAACCACTCTTTGAAAGCGGTCCAGAGTCCGGCAAAAAGGAAACTTGCGAGAGGGCCGATCACGAACGGTTCTGATCTTTGACCAAGAATACTACCGGTCTACGTCTTTCCGGGCGAAGGTTCGTTACATACGGAGAACGTGTCAAGCGTACAGGTCCCCGTCCGCCTGTGAATGCCGTTTTTCGCAGGACGACCTCGGCGTCTTCGAATGCCGCCACGTGAGTATCGCCTACCGAAGAGCCTTCGGCGCTGCGGCATGGTCTGGTCAGGCCCCCGTTCCTCACCCCCTTCGACCATAGCCGCATGCATCCCCCCTTGGTCTACCTGATCGCTCTGCTCTTCGGCGCCGCGGGAATGGTTCACCTCGTGTGGCCGTCTGCGCTCACCCGCATCGGGGCTCCCCCCCCTGCTCGCGCCCCGCACGCTGGTGTATGTGGGCGGGGCCGCCGAGCTGC
>CAZMDV010000408.1:0-2880 GCA_964564875.1 uncultured Salinivenus sp. | reverse complement strand
GAGGCGCGGATCAATCTCAAGCGTCTATACCCAAAGATTGAAAGTTGACAGCACAGTAGGTCCCATTGCTCGAATCGAGGTCTTCAATCCACACGCCATCAGAAGAATACAGCAGTCGACAGTGGCGACGCGACACGAAATCGCTCTCGATATTGATCTGGCACCGATCCGATGATCCTACGAGAACCTCTTGCATAAGATGATAAGGGGGTCATGGTCTTGAGGAAATTAGCAGCGGACTTTAGTGCCCTGTGCGGGCTGTGGAAAAGGCAATACCGTAGTCTTTTCAGATTGAGAGGATGAGATAACTCTCGATCGCTCACACCTCGCAACAATTCCAATTGTTCGAGCAGTGCTCTCATTCTCCGAACTTTGACCAGAAAAATCTAACGCGGTCGTTTTGCCAGAATATCCGAGGTATAACGAATGTGGCTCGAAGGTCAGCGGAGATTTTCCTCAAAATGCGGTCAGTGCAACCACTCATCATCATATGTAAATGGTTGAAACGACACCCCAATAGTACGGGTCATGATTGCCAATATCCAACCGGAGACACAGGGTTATTGCATATTGAGAGTCCTGTTGAGCGAAGGACGCGCCGCTGCCTCTGATTGTAGGGGAAATGCCGTGAATGCGCGGGAAGAACAGGGGAATGGACGCGTGGATGCATCGAATGTCTGCCCCTGTTGAATGGTGTGAACGGGCCGCTGTTGCTAAGATGCGATTGCCGTAACCGGAGGTAAGCCTACTGCCTGCCACTCGCTGGTGGCTTCGGGATACTGAATTTTCCGGCGTGGGCTGTTACCTTGTTTGTGGGCAAGTCCTGGCCCCGAGCGTCCGAGACTGCCAGCCTCGCCCCACAGCCGTGCCTATCCAGCAATGCTGTGTCGCCCTCTCCCGCTCGCGCTATGTTTGCTTGTCCCCCTGGAGCCGACTCACGCCCAGCAGCCCGCCCCCCTTCCCACCACATACACCGTCACCCTGCGCGCCGGGACGCTTCGCTCCAACGCGGGGAGACAATCGCGGTGGGTCCGTCTTCGGGGCCGCTTTGCGGGAAACGCACTCGTGCATGGGAGGGCTTCTCTCCCTCAGGGCGAGGCCGGAGGCAGGAGGACGGGTTTGTCCGCTCCAATCGGATCGACGGGTGATCCGGTAGGAAGAAAACTGAACACCGTCGGCAGACCTTCCCGTATGAGTCGGGGGCACATCTGGAGGGGGAGGTTCGCGCTCGCCTGCACACACCACCGTTTCTCGATTCCTCCATGCGCGCTGTCCTCGTCCCGCAAGAAGGCGATCCCGAGCACATGACCATTGGCGAGGTGCCGACCCCCTCGCCTGGCCCCAACGAGGTGCGGGCGCGGGTACACGCCACCGCCCTCAACCGCGCCGACACGTTCCAGCGCCGCGGGCACTACCCGCCGCCCGAGGGGGCCTCACCCATCCTCGGCCTCGAAATGGCCGGCGTGGTGGAGGAGGCTGGCGACCGGGTTATCGACTGGCACGAGGGGGACCGCGTCTTTTCGCTGCTGGCGGGGGGCGGCTACGCCGAGCAGGTCGTCGTCCACAAGGACCTGCTCATGGCCGTGCCGCCGGGCCTCTCGATGCGGGAGGCCGCGGCGATTCCGGAGGTCTTCCTGACGGCCTATCAGGCCCTGCACTGGCTGGGCGGGATGCAGAGCGGCCACGAGGTGCTCGTCCACGCCGGGGCCAGTGGCGTGGGCACCGCAGCCATCCAGCTCGCCAAAGAGGCAGGCGCCCATCCGTACATCACCGCGTCGGCCCCAAAACATGAGGTGTGCCGCGACCTCGGGGCAGAGGCGACCATCGACTACGAGTCGGAAGACTTCGCCGCCCGGATCGAGGATCGGACGAACGGGGAGGGGGTGCGCATCATCCTCGACTTCATCGGCGCCCCCTACTTCCGCCAGAACGTCGCGTCCCTGGCCATGGACGGGCGGATCGTTCAGCTCGCCACCCTGGGCGGCAGCACGGTCGAGAAGGTGAGCCTGCGCGACCTGATGGCCAAGCGCGCCCACCTGCTCGCCTCTACGCTCCGCAACCGGAGCCTCGACTACAAGGTACAGCTCACGCAGGAGTTTGCGAGCGACGTGCTGCCCAAGTTTGTCGACGGCCAGCTCCGGCCCGTCATCGATTCGACCTACGACTGGACCGAGGTGGCCGACGCCCACCGCCGCATGGAAAACAACGAGAACGCCGGGAAGATCGTCCTGCAGGTCATCTCGTAGGCCCACAGACCAACGCCCCGAGTCCTCGTGAGAACCGGGGCGCGACCGTCCTGGAATTGGACACGGACGGAGGCCTGGTGTAGCTTCAAGCAATCCCCTTCGTAATAGGGTCATCTTGAGCGGAGCGCAGCGGAGTCGAAAGATCTCCCTGAATGCGGCGAAACGCCGGATTTGAAGGGATTCCTCGGTTGCCTAGCGGCTCTCCCTCAATGACGAGCCCTTCATGACCCCAAAATGACCCCTTGAAAGTGCACTAGGTGAGACTCGCGTCGAGAGTGATTTCGGTTCCCGCCAGCGCCTTCGAGACCGGGCAGCCCTCTTTGGCCGCCTCGGCGTGCTCCTGAAACGTCTCCTCGTCGATGTCCGGAACGGACGCCTCAGCCGTCAGCTCGATCTTCGTAATGGCAGGGCCGTCCTCAAGCATGCGGAGCGTTACCTCCGCCGTGGTGTCGACCGATTCGGGATCGTATCCCGCCTCGTCCAGCACATTGGCAAACGCCATGGAGAAGCAGCCGGCGTGGGCGGCCGCGATCAGCTCTTCCGGGTTCGAGCCCGCACCGTCTTCGAAGCGGGAGCGAAACGAATAGGCGCCTTCGTAGGCCCCACTTTCGAGCGTCATGGTGCCGTTGCCGTC
>CAZMDV010000407.1:0-2888 GCA_964564875.1 uncultured Salinivenus sp. | reverse complement strand
CTCGCGCTGACTCCTGCGGAAAACACCGGAATCCGGTCGCTCGAGTCGCGGGTAAGCTTAAAGTGGACCGGGTTCTCGCTCGTCCAGGCCGTCCCTCCGTCCACAAACGCCACCAACTCGGTCGGCAGGTAGGGAAAGTTGAGAAGCCCCAGCTGTCGCGATCCCAGAAGGGGCACGCGCACCTCCAGGCTGCTCGTGGCGATGCGACTGCCGACGAGCCGATTGAACACTGGGCACTGGGTCGTGGTCGCCCCACACTCGCTCGGGTCGAACGTAAAGAAGCTGTACCCCCGAACCAACTGCCCGTTTCCCAGAAACAGTGGGGTCAAGCGCGGATCCTCCGCGTCGCCCCCGTACCGCCCGAAGTGAAGGCCCCGAAAAGCGAGGGTGACCGGATTGAGGAACACGTACTCCCGGTAGTCGCCGAGCACGGTTTGGTAGGTGAGGTCCCCAAACTGCGTCGCCGTCTCCAGCCGGTAGCGGCGACCTTGAATCGGGGACGTAAATCCAGATAACGAGTAGTCCCCCACAAACGCCACGTTCGCGTCTCCCAGGTCGAGGCCGGGCGGGGAGTTGAGCCCCGATCGGGTGCGGTCGCGGTCGATGATCTGGTTGCCGACGAGCCGCGTCGTCTCGACCTGAAAGTCATACGTGAGCCGGGTAAACCCGAGACTTCCCTCAACCCGCTGGTTTTGGTTGAGCGGATAGGCGGCGTTGGCGGAAATCTGGTCGATAAAAGTGCGCTGGAGGATCTGGTCAATCCGGGTCGACGAGACGACCTGATCGCCGATCTGGATCGGTTCGCGGGTGACCTGCCAGGCCCCCGTCTGAACGGGGGTGTGGCTCACCGATCCGCCCCACTGCAGTCGACCCGACCGGTTGAAGTACGCGGCCCCACCCCCAATGTCTTTGGCGGAGCCGTTGGCCTGCACGACGGCTCCGAGCGTGTGGTTGCCCATCATGTCGTTCCAGAGAAACTGGATGCCGCCCCCCACCTGCGTATCGAAGCGGTCGTACCCGGAAGAAATCCCAACCCCCAAGCCGCCCTGCACCCCGATGTAATCCAGTTGCAGGCGCGGTCGGTACGGGGTGCTCTCAAGCCGCTCCTCGTCGGGCAGGCCCGACGGGTCCGCCAGATAGCTTTCCACGAGCCCCGGCTGGTCTCGCTCCGACGGGGGAAGTTGTACGCGGGCGCGCCCCCCGCCCAGCGCCCGGGTCACTGGTTCTCCCTCCAGCCCCTTAAGAGACAGCCCGTGCACGGAGTACCCGTTGCTTTCGTATACCGAATACACGAGCCGGTCGACCTGTCGTGCCACCGAGAGGGCCGGGGAGAGGGACGTGATGCCGCTCACCCCGGTGGCAAGCCGCGTGAGTCGGCTCAGCTGCTCGCCGTCAAGCCGGTACCGGTAGATGTCGCTATGGCCGTCCGGGTCCGCGATGAAATAGAGGCTCTGGCCGTCGGGACTGAACTGGGGATTGATGTGCCGGGCCTCTTCGAAGAGTGGCAGCACCCGCGGCGATCCTCCCTCAAGGTCGAGGACGCCAATCTGCATCTCCCCGAACGTGAGGCGCGAGAAGTCTGTGGCCGATCCCCGATCTGTGACGTAGGCCAGCCGCGTGCCGTCGGGAGACCAGGCCGGCTGGAGGGCAGCATGGCGGTCGTTCGTGAGCTGTCGCACCGAGCCGTTTTCGAGGTCCAGCACGTAAAGGTTGGTAATCCCGCCTTCGTTTCCCGAGAAGGCAATGCGCTGGCCGTCGGGGCCCCAATCCGGGTTGTTGAGGGCCCCGACCTCGTCGACCCGAATCCGCTGCTCAATGCGGCCGGTCCGTGCGTTCAGAATGGCAAGCTGGTTGTTCCCCTTGCGGAAGGTAACGAAGGCCAGGCGCCGCCCGTCGGGCGACCAGGAGCCCGCCGAGCTGATGAACCGAACGGCATCGAAATGCGCGCTCGTTCCCGTCTTGGTGAGTTGGCGAATGACCTCGCCGGTTTCGGCGTTGGCCACGTAGAGGTCCACCGAAAAGAGGCCCCGTTCCGAGAAAAACGCGACGTACCGCCCGTCCGGACTGATCGCGGGAGAGAAGTTCATGCGCCCGCCGGTCGTCTCGCGGCTCAGGACCTGCTGCCCGGTCTCGGAGGGCGGCGTGCGGGCGTTCATCTGCGGCCCGTAGGTTGACCGGAGCGCTTCGGCCCACGAAGCGGAGAGCTCCTTTGCCGAAATGCCCAGCACCTCCTGAATGGCCTTGTCCAGTCCGTTGTAGCCTGCCTGCCGGTAGAGGATGCCAAGCGTCTGGTCTCCCCAGTTGCCTCCAATGTAGGCCATGAGGGCCTGCCCGTACCGGTACGGAAAGTATTTGTATTGCTCGCGGGTGAGCTGGCGAGTGGTGGGGATGTCCTCGGTGCGGACTGCCTCCCGCATCCACATGGCCGTGTTCGGGTCCTGGCGGCCCGAGGACAGGTACTCGGCGGTCCCTTCAATGAGCCAGAGCGGCAGGGCCCCGAGGCGGAAAGAGCGGGGATTTTGCTTCCACAGATCGTACTGAAAGACGTGGACAATCTCATGGCCCAGGATGCGGTTGGTCTCCGCGTACGAGCCGGTGAGGGGCATGATGAGCCGCTGGCGCCCGCCCTCGGTCACCCCGCCGGTGCCCTCGCCGATAAAGCCGCCGATGACGTTGGTCTGCTGGAAGTCGGTGTCGTCGGCATAGAGAATAATCGGCTTCCGCTCGGTAAACTCGTGCTGAAAGACCTGGCTCAGCCGCGCGTACCACCGCTCGGCCATCCGGGCGGCGTCCTGGGCCGCCGGGGCCATGGGCGGGTAGTAGTAAACGTGGAAGTGCTCGGTCTGGATGCGCTCGAAGTCGAAATCGTCGTAGACGACCTTGTTGCG
>CAZMDV010000406.1:0-2890 GCA_964564875.1 uncultured Salinivenus sp. | reverse complement strand
CCTGCTGCTGGGGCGGCGACCGTGGGGCTTTGTGGGCGCGCTGGCCGGGATCGCGTTGATTTTTGCGGCTGACGCGACGCTGGGTCCAGACCTCTTCCGTGGATTCTCCCGCGTTCTGTTTGTGCGGCCGGGCATCGGGCTGGTCGTGGCAGTTGGCATTGTGGGCGCCACGCATGCCGCGTTACTGCGGAGGATGCAGACACGGCTGGAGGTCGACCAGCGGACGGGGCGGCGGACGGGAGGCCCCTCACGCCGACAGGCTAGCTTCTACCAGTGGATCGAGCGGACGCTGCCGGCAGGCTGGCTCGTGGCGCTGGAGCTGCGGCAGGTCATCCGGACGCGGCGGCTGCGGGGAATGCTGTTGTACACGTCACTCGCCCTGGCGGCGATACACGGGTGGGGACTCATAACCGTTGTTTCGGGTGGGTCGATTGAGCCGCTCTACATTGTCTTGGCCAGCACAACCGGAATTGGCGGAGTTGCGCTGGGACTGGGGCCCGTTGTGTTCGGGGCCTCGTCGACCTATGCCGACGAGCTGTTTGCGCATCCCCACCGCCTCGTAGCCGTCGTACGAGCGAAGCTGACCATCCTTTGGACTGGAACGATCCCTGGCACGATGCTCCTGCTGAGCGTATGTATTGGACTGCCCGTCTTTAAAAGTGTATTCTTCGTTGCCAGCATCCTCTGGTGGTGGGGCGTCGTCGTTCCGGGGTTTGTGTGGATGGGCATCTACACCCGGAAACCCGTCGATCTTTCGGCCTCTCACTTTTCGTTTCGAACCAGCAGTCTTCATGAGATCGGGGGACTCCTTCTCGCGCTCGCGCCGATATTTACCTTCGTCGACGCCACTGGGTACTGGTGGTCCACATCGGTGCTGCTGGGAGCCCTCGGCTTGGTCGGTATTCTTGCGTGCTACTGGATGCCGCAGCTGCTGACCCGGCGCGTTCGTGTCCGCCGGCACGAGATGCTGGACGGCTTCCGCGAGAACGAGCCGATCTGAGCCCTATGCCGTACTCTCGTTCCTGACGATACGATCCGTCATCACGGTGACGGACCCGACCTTGAAGACAGACGCAGGACTGTCCACATGCGTGCGATTCGTTTCTTGCTGCGGCACCGCGTGACGCGCTGGCTCCGTGACCCCACGTGGTCCGTCGGCACCGTAGTGGGGCGGGGCATCCGGCTGCTACTTCTACTGGGCCTACTCTATCTGCTGGGGATGGGGAGCCGCAATCTGGGGGCACTGATTCGCGACGTGAATCCGAGCGGCGATGTGCGTCGGATCCTCAACAGCGGAATGCTCTACCTCGTGCCGACTTTGACAGCTGCGCGCTTCGTGTTGCAATCCCCGTCGTCGGGGCGAATGACGGCCTACCTGGACCTGCCGATCAGTCGGGCGGGGCTGCTCCGCGGACAGGCTCTTCTGTACCTGTTGTCGGTGCACACGGGGGCTGCGGTTGTCCTCGTCGTTCCGGTCTGGGCGGTGGAAGTGTGGGCCGTGCTCCCGGTGGTTGAGGCAAGTGCGTGGCTCGCCACCGCCCTGTTGCTGGCGGCCATACTACCGGGCCTTGGGGCACAACTGCTGAACGTACTGCTCGGCCGATACCCGAAATGGTTTGTCGTCGTCCTGGCCGGGGGGATCGGGCTCGCTGGGATTGATGCTCTTCTATCGCCTGATTTGATTCGCGAGCTCTCGCAGGGGGTGTTCGGAATGCCCATTGTTGGGCTGCTCGGGGCGCTCGCGGTCACGGCCGGTCTGTACGGAGGACTTCTCCGGGCACTGCGGGCCCGGTTGGAGATCGATCGGCGCACGACACCCCGCAAGACGAGTTCCTCGACTTCGAACGCGGGGTTCTACCGCTGGATCGAACAGACGCTGCCGTCAGGCCGCCTCGTGGCGCTGGAAGTGCGACAGATCGTGCGGTCACGGCGGCTCCGCGGCCTCGCCCTGTTGGGACTCGCCGTCATGGTGTGCTTCTACGGACTCGCGGCGGTTTCGCTGTGGGAGACGGGACGGATCGCCGTCGGCCGCTTGGCGTTCCTGTCCGTGTTTGGGATCGGGGGCCCCGCCTACGGACTGGGCCTCGTGTGGACGTTTGGCGTCTGGGCCGGGCACGCAGAGGGGCTTCTGGCTCGTCCCCACTCTCTGACGGACCTCGTGAGGGGAAAGCTCCTGGTGCTGTGGAGTGGGCTGTTGCCCGGCACGGTTGCGCTTGTTGGGGTGGGGCCGTGGCTCCCGCCGCGCCAGGCAGTGTTCTTGCTCGCCATGACGCTGTTCTGGTGGGGGAGTGTCGTGCCGAGCTTTGTGTACCTCGGCCTCTGCGTCCGAACCCCCGTCGATCCCTCAGCGTCCGGGTTTGCGGTCGGGATGAACATGCGCGCCCAGGTTGTTCGGGGGCTTCTCCTTCTGCTGGCCCTCTTCGCAGGTCCCGTGGTGGCCGCCACAACCGGAGCCTGGGGACTCGTGTCGATTGTCGTGGGTGGGCTGGGGACCACCGGCCTGATTGTCCTCGCCTGTACGCTTCGTCCCTTCGCCCGGCAGCTCGACCGTCACAAGCACGAAATGCTGGAGGGCTTCCGGGAAAATGAGCCGGTCTAAGACAGAAAGGGAACCGAAAAGATGCCCATCGACGCTTCACGCCGCAAAACTGATTCGTCATGACGGCAATCGACGTACTACGTCATCAGTGGACCCGACAGTGGCGCTCGACGACCCGGGGCCGAAATCTCGTGGCGATGATTTTTCTCGCCATCGCTGCCGTGTACTTCGGCGCATTGTTCGTCGGCCTCGGGTGGTTCTTTCCGGACATCGTGGCGGAAGTGGCCCCGGAGCGGGAACCGCTGCAACTGCTCAACGGGTTCCTGCTGTACGGGGCCGTGGGCCTCGTGC
>CAZMDV010000405.1:0-2893 GCA_964564875.1 uncultured Salinivenus sp. | reverse complement strand
GTCTCCCGCTGGATGAGGTGCTCGTTTAGGTCAAGCGTCTGCTCTACGTAATCGTCGGCGGGCGAGGGGAACCCGGCGGGCACGCGCGAGAGGAAAAAGGCCAGCGGGCGGGAGCATCTTGGACGGGTCCAGTACACGTCAGTAACAGTGAGGGCACGGTCGGTCATGGGACGACGGGGCAAGCATGAAACGTTGCTGCGCCCCCAATATCCAATATAACGGGCGTCACACATATTTCAAACATGTCCTTTTCGGCCGAATGCGTTTCCCTCCGAGAGGGCACTCCACGAGGAACAGTCCGCCGGGAAAAGCGCCTTAAAGAAGCCGAATCTTCTGTCCTCATCCGACCCTGCCCCCATGTTCTCTCCCTCAATTGCCGCGGCCCTGCGGCGCATGCCCCTCCCGTTCAGCCTGCTGCTGGCAGTTCTCCTCGCGGCCGCACCGCAGGCGGCCTCAGCCCAGTCTGCTCCCTCCGCTCCAGCCGACACCAAGCCGACCCTCGAGGAGACCGACTACGGAACGTGGGAGCGCCTCGGCCCCGGCACCCTCTCGCCGGAGGGTACGTGGATGGCCGTTCCGATCCGGCGGGTGAACGACGAGCATGAGCTGCGCCTCCGCCACACCGAGCGCGACTCGGTGCGGGCCGTCGACTTTGGGCGCGACCCGACGTTCTCGGCGGACGGGCAGTGGTTCGCCTACCACATCGGGATGTCGGAGGAAAAGCGGAAGAAGCTCCGGAAGCAGGAGAAGCCGGCTCATCAGAAGCTGGGGCTCTTGAACCTGGAGACCGGCGACACGACCCTCGTCGAATCGGTGTCCGACTTTGCGTTTAGCGACGGCGGGCGCTACCTCGCGATGCGCCGGTACCCGCCCCAGGAGGCGCCCGACGAGATGCGCGGGGCGGATCTCCTCATCCGCGACCTGGAGACCGGCACCTACACCAGCTTCGGCAACGTCGCCGAGGTGGAGTGGCAGGACGACGCGCCGCACTTGGCGATGGTGATCGACGGCATGAACGAGGCGGGGAACGGCGTGCGCCTCTACGACGCCTCCAGCGGCCGCCTCCGCACCCTCGCCTCCACCCCTGCCGAGTACACTGGCCTCTCGTGGCGGCCCTCCGGCGACGACCTCGCGGCGCTTCGGGCGCGGGAGTCGGAGGACTGGGAGAAGAAGAACCACATCCTGCTGGCCTGGGAAGACCTCGGCGCCCCCTCGTCCCCACAGGATCAGTTCGACCCCACCCCCCTCGGTTCGTTCCCCGACACGCTCCGCATCGTCGACTACCGGGACCTGACGTGGTCGGCAGACGGCGATCGGCTCTTCTTCGGCGTGCAGGAGCGCGACTCGGCGGCGACCGGTGCGTCGACACAGCAGAAGCAGTCGGCCGCGGAAAGCGACTCGGCGGCGGCCGATTCGTCCGCGGACTCCAGCCTCGAAGACTATGAGCCCGCCGACGTGCAGGTGTGGCACACGAGCGACGTGGACATCATCCCGCGCCAGGAGGTGCAGGCCGAGCAGGACCGCCGCGACAATCACCTCGCGGCGTGGCACCTGTCGGCCGAAAACGGGGAGAAGCAGTGGACCCGCCTCGGCACGGAGCTGACCGAGGACGTGGAGGTGCTGGAGGGCGGCGACACGGCCGCGGGCCTCGACCAGACGCCCTACCGGCAGGAGCGCATGTTCGGCCCGGCCTACCACGACATCTACGTGATTGACGTGGCGACCGGCGAGCGCGAGCGGGTAGCCGAGCGCGTGCAGTACTGGGAGGGCGGCAGCCCCAACGGCCAGCACTTGCTCTGGCTGAAGGACGACCAGTACTACGCCTACGACGTGCAGGCCGGGACGACCTCCAACCTCACCGAAGACCTTCCGGTCTCCGTCGTCGACAAAGACGACGACCACACCGTGGAGCAGAAGCCGCCGTTCGGCGTGGCCGGGTGGACGGCCGCGGACCAATCAGTGGTCGTCTACAGCGAGTACGACGCGTGGCGCATCGCCCCCGACGGCTCCGAGTCGGAACGCCTCACGAACGGACGTCCCGACTCGACGCGGCACCGCTACGTAGACCTGAGGGACGAGGAGCCCGGCGAGCCAGACGTCATTCCGCGGGACGAGTCGGTATATTGGAGCCTCTACGACGAGTGGACCGAGGAGCACGGCTACGCCCGCTCGCCCCAGCTTGGGGGCACCCCGGAGCGACTGGTCTGGAAGCCGAAGACCGTCACGGGCCTCACGCGGGCCGACTCGGCAGATGTCTACGCCTACCGCGTCGAGGATTTCGAGGACTCGCCGGATTACGTCCGGGCCGGCCCCACGCTCGCCGATGCCCAGCAGGTGACCGAGACGAATCCGTTTCAGGATGATTATGCGTGGGGCCGCTCCACGCTCGTCTCGTACCAAAATCGCGACGGGGAGGAGCTCCAGGGCGCGCTCTTCTATCCGGCCAACTACGACCCGGACAAGAGCTACCCGATGATCACGTACATCTATGAGACGCGCTCCCCCTCGGCCCGCAACTACGTGGTGCCCACCCGCGAGCATCCGTACAACACGACGACCTTCACGCAGGAGGGGTACTTCGTCTTCCAGCCGGACATCCGGTACCGCCCGCGGGACCCGGGCCGGTCGGCGGTCGACGCCATCGTGCCCGCGGTGCAGACGGTCGTCGACCAGACGCCGGTAGATTCCTCCCGCGTCGGACTCGTGGGCCATTCCTGGGGCGGCTACCAGACGACCTTCACCGTGACGCAGACGGACCTCTTCGAGACGGCGGTGGCCGGGGCCCCGCTCACGAACCTCGTGTCGATGTACAACTCGATTTATTGGCGCACCGGCGGCACCGACGCCCGCATCTTCGAGATTAGCCAGGGCCGGATGGAGGTGCCCCCGTGGG
>CAZMDV010000404.1:0-2895 GCA_964564875.1 uncultured Salinivenus sp. | reverse complement strand
CTCGGGCGGATCCGCAAGGTGATGCCCAGCATCCAGGCGGCCTTCGTGGACATTGGTCAGGAACAGGATGCGTTCCTCCACTTTTCGGACCTGTCCGACAACCTGCCCTACCTGCTTGACTTCCTCGGTCTCGAAGAGCCGCGCGTCGAGGCCATTGACGTGCCCGAAGGACGGAAAGATTGGGACAAGCGCCCCTCCGACATCCTGAACCAGGGGCAGGCGATCCTCGTCCAGGTGACCAAGGAGCCCATCTCGAACAAAGGCAGCCGCATCTCCACAGACATCTCCCTGGCTGGGCGCTTCCTGGTCCTGGTGCCGCTGCAAAACTACGTCGCCGTCTCGCGCAAGATTACCGACGACGAGGAGCGGCGCCGTCTCGAATCGCTGGCCAGCAGCCTCGTGCCCGACGGCGTGGGCGTGATCGTGCGCACCGTGGCGCAGGATCGCGATGCCAAGTCGCTGGACAAGGACATGAAGCTTCTGATGGAGCGGTGGCGTCGGGTGGAAAAGCGCCTCAAAGAAAAGCCGGAGCCCCCAGCGCTGGTACACGAGGACGTCGACATGGCCTCCTCGATTGTCCGCGACGAGTTCTCGGAGGATTATGACCGTATTCTCGTCGACCACGAGGGGCTGTATCATAGCATCCAGAGCTACGTCCGCGCCGTGGCGCCGCAGCTGCTGGAGCGAGTAGAGCTGTACGAAGGCGGCCAGCCGGTCTTCGAGGCCGTGGGCATCCAGCACGGGGCCGACCGTGCGTTCAAGGATCGCGTGGAACTGCCCTCCGGCGGCTATCTCTTCATCGAGAAGACCGAGGCGATGCACGTCGTCGACGTCAACTCGGGCCGCTCCGGCAAGGGCAAGTCCCAGGCCGAAAACTCGCTCAACGTAAACATGGAAGCGGCCCGGGTCATTGCCCGGCAGATCCGCCTCCGTGACCTCGGGGGCATCATTGTCGTCGACTTCATCGACCTGTACGACGAGGACGACAAGAAAAAAGTCTACGACGAGCTTAAAAAGGGCTTCGAGGAGGATCGGGCGGTGACGAAGGTGCTGCCGATGAGTGACTTTGGGCTCGTCGAGATTACCCGTCAGCGGTTGCGTCCCAGCATCACGACGACGTTCTCGTCGGCCAACGGGGCGCCGTCCGACGACGGGGACGGCGGCGCCGATGTGGAGGAACTCCGCCAGGCCGAGCGCAAGATCCGACGCCTGGAAGACGAAGTGGAGCAGCGCGAGCGCGAGGTCCAGCGCCTCAAGGAGGAGGACGATACTCCGGACGAGGAGGTGGAGGCCCTGCGCCAAAAGATCCGGTCGCTCGAAGCTGAACTCGAGACGGCCCGCGCCCAGCAACAGACGAACGACCAACAGACAGAGGACGAGGCCGAGTCGACCCCTGTCGTCCCCGAGTCCTCGGCTGACCTTCAGGAGGGAGCGACTCCCGAGGAGCTCGTGGAGGAGATCGAAAAATGGATCGTCGAACACAGCGACCAGCGCCGGGCCGTCACAGTCCGGGTCCATCCCTTCGTCGCGGCGTTCTTGCGACGGCCCGTACCGACCCACCCCACCCGCTGGTTCATGGAGCACCTCGTGCGAGTGCATCTCGAAGACGACGCGGACGTGCCGCCCCACACCTTCCAGGTCGCGGACGCCCAGTCCGGCGAGCCACTGCCGGAGTCGCCGTAGCCTCGAGAATGGGCGCGTGAGAGAAACAACTGTCTGGCCTTTCGGGATGAAAAGGGGCGCGTTTCTTTTGGAGTGTGACTGTGCTGTATGAACACCACCGCGATCATTGAAGAGCTCGAAGACGTGGCGTCTCGGCTTGGAGTCGAAGTGCGATCGGAGCCCGGAAATTTTCGCGGGGGGCGCTGCATCGTGGAAGGGGAGGAAATCATTATGCTCAACGAGAACGACCTGCCCGAGACACAGCTGGTCGTGCTCGCCGAGGCCCTGCGAGACGCGCCCCTCGACACCATCTACCTGAAGCCGGCGGTGCGCCGGGCCCTCGAAGAGGCCTGGGCCGAGGCCGCGTCGGCGGAGGCGTCCCATGACGACTAACGCCAGCATGTCTACCGACGCCCCGCCCGCCGACCGGCACGCCCGGACGCCCCCGCTCACGGTGACCCTGCTGGGCACGGGCACCTCCACCGGCGTGCCCGTCCTCGGGTGCGACTGCGAGGTGTGCACCTCCGACGATCCGCGTGACACGCGCACCCGCTGCTCCTGCTACATCGAGGTGGGCGACACGGGGCTGCTCATCGACACGGGGCCGGACTTCCGGCGGCAGGCGCTGCGGGAAGGCATCGGCCGCATCGACGCGGTCTGCTATACCCACCACCACTTCGATCACGTGGTGGGCATCGACGACCTGCGGCCCTTCTTCTTCGAGAACAAGCGGGCCATTCCGTGCTACGCCCGCGCCGAGACGGCGGCGCGGCTGCGGCGCAACTACGACTACATCGTGGGGGAGGACCCGTACCCCGGCGCCGCCAATCTCGACGTGAAAGTAGTGGATAGCCCCTTTGAGGTGCCGAGCCGGTACGACGATGCCGCCCCGGTGCCCGTCGATCCGGTGCGGCTCCACCATGGCGACATGCCGGTCTACGGCTACCGCCTGGGCCGATTCGCGTACCTGACCGACGCGAGTGCCATCCCCGAGTCTAGCTTCGAGCAGCTGCAGGGCATCGATACGCTCGTCCTCGACGGCCTGCGCCCTGAGCCGCACCCCACCCACTTCTCGTTCGACGAGGCGGTGGCCGCCGCCCGCCGCATCGGGGCGCAGGAGACCTACTTCGTGCACATGACCCACGCCGTGCGCCACGCCGAGGCAGAGGCCGCCCTGCCCGACGATGTCCACCTCGCCCACGACGGGCTCACCCTGGAGGTGCCGGCGTACGA
>CAZMDV010000403.1:0-2899 GCA_964564875.1 uncultured Salinivenus sp. | reverse complement strand
CGAACCCGGCCACCATCATGACCGACCCGCTGATGGCCGACGAGGTGTACCTGCGGCCGCTCACCCCCTCGTCTATTGCGCAGATTGCCCGCGAGGAAGAGCCCGACACGGTGCTCCCCACGATGGGCGGACAAACCGGCCTCAACGTGGCGCAGGACCTGAAGGAGGACGGCTTTTGGGACGAGGAAGGCATCGAGATCATTGGGGTGGACCCCGACACCGTCCAGATCACGGAAGACCGCCAGGAATTCCGGGACCTAATGGATGAGATCGGGCTCGACCAGTCGCGGAGTGAAACGGCCAAGAGCCTACTGGAGGCCAAGGAGATCACGCAGGAGCTCGGTGGACTGCCCATCGTCATCCGGCCGTCCTACACGCTCGGTGGAGCGGGAGGGGGCATCGTGTGGGACGCCGACGAGTTCGAGGAAATGGTGACGCGGGGCCTGGAGCTCTCCCCGGCCCATCAGGTCCTCATCGATGAATGTCTTTTCGGATGGAAGGAGTACGAGCTGGAGCTCCTCCGCGACCCAAACGACAACGTCATCATCATCGCCTCCATCGAGAACGTGACGCCGATGGGGGTGCACACCGGCGACTCGGTGACCGTGGCCCCGCAGCAGACGCTGACCGACAAGCAGTTCCAGAAGATGCGGGACGCGGCGATCAAGGCGATGAACTCGATCGGCACCTTTGCGGGCGGGTGCAACATCCAGTTTGCCTTTGAGCCCGGCACCGACCGGATGATCGTGATCGAGATCAACCCGCGGGTGAGCCGCTCCTCGGCCCTCGCGTCGAAGGCCACCGGGTACCCCATCGCCAAGGTGGCCTCGAAGCTGGCCGTCGGCTACATGCTCGACGAGCTGCCCAACGAGATTACCGGCGACACGAGCGCCTGCTTCGAGCCCTCGCTCGACTACGTGGTTACCAAGATCCCGCGCTTCAACTTCGACAAGTTCGAGGGGGTCGACGAAGAGCTGACCACGCAGATGAAGGCCGTCGGCGAGGTCATGTCCATCGGCCGCACGTTTAACGAGAGCCTGCAGAAGGCGTGGCAGAGCCTCGAAATTGGGTACGCGGGACTCGGGGCCGACCGGCCGGACGCCGACCGCGAGACGGTGCGCGAGCGGCTGAAGACGCCGCGCTGGGACAATCTGCTGCACGTCCGCCACGCATTCCGCTACGGGGCGAGCGTGGAAGAGGTGCACGACATCACCCAGATCGACAAGTGGTTCCTCTACCAGATCCAGGACCTCGTGGCCCTGGAGGAGGAGGTGCGGGAGACGCCGCTCCGCGAGATGGACGACCGCTTCCTCTGGGAGACTAAGCGCGCGGGCTTCTCCGACGAGCAGATCGCTTACCTTGTCCCCGAGGACGTGTCCGACACGGAGGTGCGGGCCCACCGCAAAGAGCAGGACGTCACCCCGGCCTACCAGCTCGTCGACACCTGCGCCGGGGAGTTTCCCGCGGAGACCCCCTACTACTACTCCAGCTACGAGACGGTCAACGAGAGCCCGGTCACCGACCGGGACAAGGTGCTCATCCTCGGCTCCGGCCCCAACCGCATCGGGCAGGGCATCGAGTTCGACTACTGCTGCGTCCACGGCGTGAAGGCGGTGCAGGAGATGGGCTACGAGGCGCTGATGCTCAACTGCAATCCCGAGACGGTGTCCACCGACTTCGACGTGGCGGACAAGCTCTACTTCGAGCCCGTCTTCTGGGAGCGGGTCAAGGACGTGGTCGACCTGGAGCGGCCGGAGGGCGTCATTCTGCAGCTCGGCGGACAGACGGCCATCAAGCTCGGCGAGCGGTTCGAAGAAAACGACATTCCGATTTTCGGCACGCCGTTCGAGGTGATGGACTTCGTCGAGGACCGGGGCAAGTTTACGGAGGTGCTGCGCAAGCTGGAGATTCCGTTTCCGCCCTACGGTGTGGCCCACTCGGTGGAGGAGGCCGTCGAGACCACCGACCGGCTCGGGTACCCCACGCTCGTCCGGCCCAGCTACGTGCTCGGGGGCGAGGGCATGCGCATCGCCATCAACCGCGAGGAGGTGGCCGAGTACGTCCAGAACGTGCTAGACACCTATCCCGAAAACGAGATTCTGCTCGACCGATTCCTCGAAGACGCAATCGAGCTCGACGTCGACATCATCTGCGACGGGGAGGAGGTGTGGATCGCGGGCATGATGCAGCACATCGAGCCGGCGGGCGTCCATTCGGGCGACTCGACGGCCGTCCTGCCGCCCTTCAGCCTGTCCGAGGAGGTGAAGGACACGATCCGCCAGTACGTGCGCGACTTGGCGTTCGAGCTCGACGTGCTCGGGCTCATGAACGTGCAGCTTATTGTAAAGGACGAGACGGTCTACGTCATTGAGGCAAACCCGCGGGCCTCCCGCACGGTGCCCTTCATCGCCAAGGCCGCGGACATCCCCATTCCCGCCATCGCCACGAAGGTGATGCTCGGGGAGACGCTCGAGACCTTCCGCGAGCGGGGCGACCTGGAGTCGAGCCTGAACGACTACGCGATCAAGGAGCCGGTCTTCTCGTGGGACAAGTTCCCGGAGGTGCCGAAGGAGCTGGGCCCGGAAATGAAGTCGACCGGCGAGGCCATCGCCTTCGTTGATTCTCTGGACGATGAGCACTTCGAGCAGCCTTACGAGATGAAGGACCTGTACCTGTCACGGTAGCTTTGCGTGCAGGAAATGGACCGTTTTTCGGACCCCGGGCGTACCATGGGTCCGCACAATTGTCCACGCGAACCCCAACAGAGCCATGAGCCCCGATGAGAAACAGGCCTTGATCGAAAAGATCGACGAGTTGCCCCCCGAGCAGTGCAGGCGGGTGGAGGGGTACGTCGATGCACTTCATGAAATGACGAAGCCCAATTCCACTGGAGAATCCT
>CAZMDV010000402.1:0-2902 GCA_964564875.1 uncultured Salinivenus sp. | reverse complement strand
CCGACCTGTTCTGGGGCGACTTCTTCGAGCCGGGACTGCTCCTCATCGAAAACACCGGGTCCTGCGGCAACCCCATCCTGAGCGGTGAACCGGAGCAGTTCCCGCCCTCGAACCCCATTCTGACGAGCGGGTACAACGCGCCGGCGTTGACGGACTGGACCGGCAACGGGGAGATCGATCTCTTCGTCGGAGTGCTCGGCGGCTCCAACGACGCCAACACCAGCCTGGCCGACAACTTCTATTTCTACGAACACGTGTCGGACGGCTACCAGCTTCGCACGCGCCAGTTCGTCGGGGGGCTCGACGTGGGCAGCGAGAGCACGGTGGCGCTCGGAGACCTCGACGGCAACGGCACGACCGACGCCCTCGTGGCCAACAAAATTGATCCCGACGAAGGGGAAACGTCCCTGGTCTACCCGCTCATTCGGTCTGCGGAGGGGAATGCGTTTCAGAAAGAGGCGCCTTTGGATTTGCCCGACGCCTACCACTACGCCCCCGCCCTCGGCGACCTGACGGGCGACGGCGCCGCCGACCTGATTGTGGGGACCTGGCAGGGAGACCTCTCCTACCACGAAAACAACGAGGACGGCACCTTCACGGCGGTCGAGGGCCCGCTGCAAGGGCTATCCGGCGGCACCAATGTCGTGCCTGCCCTCGGAGATCTCACGGGCGATGGGGTTCCAGATCTCGTTTTGGGCAGTGCCAGTGGCACCGTCTCGCTGCACCGCAACACGGGAACTGCTTCGAAGCCGAACTTTGCCCAGGAAGGCATGACGATCGTAAAGGTCAACACCCGAGCGGCGCCGACACTACACGACGTCGACGACGACGGGGTGCTGGATCTCCTCCTCGGAACGAAAAAGGAGTTATCCCTCCTGCGCAACGAGGGCACGTCGCAGGCCCCGGACTTTGCGGCCCCAACCGCTGTTGATCTCGACGGAGTTCCCCGAAACGCCACTCCCGCATTTGGGGATCTGACCGGGAACGGCCAGTCGGCCCTCGTCGTGGGGGGCAAGCGCGGCGGCCTTGTGCTCTTTCAGCCGCGTCCGGTTCGGGAGTAGAGCCGCGCTGGGGCTCTGGTGAGACGACAATGGGCTACCAGAGCCAAGCAAGCGCTTTGCGGAAGAGAGAAGACGTGGAGCGCCGCGACTGGGAGGACAGATCGGCGTCCGACTCATCCGAGTTCAGGGCGTCGTTCAGGGCCTTCAGGTTTGTGTGGAACCGCTTGGCGAGCCGCTCGCGGGTGCTTTCTGAGAGCGCAGTGTACGCCCCGTGGCGAAGGGCCTTGAGGGCGCGGCGGTGATGCTTGCGCGCCTGGTGCAGTTCGTCGGCCGGGCGCTTCTTGAGCTCCCGGACCACTTTCTCGTAGTCGGACGGAGGCTCCTCAAGGGGCAGCCGGACCGACGACAGCGTGTCGGAGGAGCGGGAATGCGAAGTGTCGAACTGGGGAGACCGCGAAGGCGGTGGATGCATGAGTTGCGGGCGAGTGGAAGAGAAACCATTGGAGAATGGACCTAAACCGTGTTTCGGAACCGCTTCCAAAGTAAGAATCCGTAGGGACGTCTGTGTCAGAAACCGGTCAAGATTCAGAGACGAGCTCTGGAATACGCCGTAACCGCGCGTCGAAGTCCAGGCAGGAAGATATCGGTTCGCCTGCCTCGTCCTTCCCAATTTGCCGGGACCGAGTCGCAGTACGTACTCCGACCGAAGGTGTTACCGCATCCGAGTACGCCGCCCTCCTCCGGAGGAAAAAGATTGCCCTGAATTATCCGACACTCACAGAGGGACGATCGGGGCGACTCCTCCGTCCGGGTTGGCATTTTGAGTCGGGAACGAGGTGAAGAGACGAAGGGGGCACGGGTGGACGGCGGAGGAGAGGACGAGACGGAGTTGAAATTTCCAGCCGATCCGACGCAACCCGAGCGAGTCGTACGGATTCAAACCCAATCTCGCGCCTTTAAAAGCACGTTTCCGCGACCGACATGACGGAAGTGGTCGACCGGCCCGATCAGTTTCAGCTCGTCTCCGACTTTGAGCCGATGGGCGACCAGCCCAAGGCCATCCGCGAGCTCGTGGAGGGGGTGGAGCGAGAGGACGAGTACCAGACCCTGCTGGGGGCGACTGGAACTGGAAAGACGTTTACCGTGGCGAACGTGATCGAGGAGGTGAACAAACCCACCCTCGTGATGAGCCACAACAAGACCTTGGCGGCGCAGCTCTACGGCGAACTCAAGCAGTTCTTTCCCGACAACGCCGTCGAGTACTTCATCTCGTACTACGACTACTACCAGCCGGAGTCGTACATCGTCCCGAACGATACCTATATCGAAAAAGACGTGGCGATCAACGACCGCATCGAGCGACTGCGGCTCCGCGCTACCTCCGAGCTCGTGAGTGGGCGCGATGACGTGATTGTGGTGGCGAGCGTCTCCTGCATTTACGGCCTCGGCTCGCCAGCGGAGTTCCGCAAAGAGATCCTGCGGCTGGAGCGAGGGTGGGAAATCGAGCGCAACGACCTGCTTCGCCGCTTTATCGACCTCTTCTACGAACGCAACGACATTGAATTTGAACCGGGCATCTTCCGGGTTCGGGGCGACGTGGTGGACATCTTTCCCGCCTACCGGGAAGAGCTGGCGCTCCGCATCGAGTTTTGGGGCGATGAGATCGACCGTCTCGCCCTGTTCGAGCCCGAGAGCGGCCGAGAAATCGAGGAGATTGACCAGTTTACGCTCTACCCGGCGCAGATCTTCGTGACGCCCGAGGACCGGCTGGAGCGGGCGATCGAGGACATCAAGGAGGAGCTGCGGTGGCGACTGGCGGTGCTCCGCGAGGAGGGAAAGATGGTGGAGGCCCAGCGCCTGGAGCAGCGCACGATGTTCGACATCGAGATGATGCAGGAGGT
>CAZMDV010000401.1:0-2913 GCA_964564875.1 uncultured Salinivenus sp. | reverse complement strand
CCGTGACGCCCGCCGCGCCGGACCGCGTCTACGCCCTCGTGGAGGCGCCCGGCGAGAAGGAGGGGCTCTACCGCTCGGACGATGCGGGGGAGCGCTGGCGGCAGGTGAGCGACAAGGAGGAAATCATGCACCGGCCCTTCTACTTCACGCACATCTTTGCCCATCCCGAGGACCCGGACCAGATTTTCGTGGGCAACGTGCAGTACTACGTTTCCGACGACGGAGGGGAATCCTTCGAGACGAAAGAGGTGCCCCACGTCGACGTGCACGACCTGTGGATCAATCCCGAGCGGCCGGAGGTCCGCATCCAGGGCAACGACGGCGGGGCCACCGTGTCGCTCAACGGCGGGCAGACGTGGTCCACCCAGCACAACCAGCCGACCGCCGAGCTCTACCAGGTCAATACCGATGAGCGATTTCCGTACTGGCTCTACGCGGGCCAGCAGGACAACTCCACCATCGGTGTGCCAAACCTGCCGCCCGCCGAGAGCGCCCCCGCCGGCCCGGAAGGCTGGTGGAAGGCCATCGGCGGATGCGAGACCGGCCCGGCCGTGCCCCAGCCGAACACGCCCGTCGTCTTCGCGAACTGCAAGGGCCGCTTCTCGCGGTTCAACCTCGAGACGGGTCAGGACCAGAAGTACTGGGTCGGCGCGCAGTACATGTATGGCCGCAGCCCGGCGAAGCTGAAGTGGCGCTTCCAGCGCGTGGTGCCCATCGAGATCTCGCCGCACGACTCCAGTGTCGTCTACCACGCGTCGCAGTACGTCCACGAGACCACGGACGGCGGCGTGCACTGGAAACGGATCAGTCCGGACCTCACCGCCTTCAAGGATGAGTACCAGATGCGCTCCGGTGGTCCCATTACCAACGACATTACGGGCGAGGAGCACTACAGCACCCTCTACGCCGTACAGGTGTCGCCCCACGACCCGGACGTAATCTGGACGGGCGCTAACGACGGGCCGGTGCACGTGACGCGCGACGGTGGGGAGACCTGGACGAACGTGACGCCGCCCACCGTGCCGCCGAATGGCCGGGTCGACGCCATCACGGTGTCGCCCCACGAACCCGGCACCGCCACCGTCGCGATCCAGCGCCGCCTGCTGAAAGATTTTTCGCCCTACCTCTACCGCACCACCGACTACGGCGAGACGTGGACGCGCATCACGGACGGCCTCCCGTCGGATTACCCCGTGCGCACCGTCCGGGAGGACCCGAACCGCGATGGTTTGCTCTACGCGGGCACCGACTTCGGCCTCTTTTTCTCGCTCGACGCGGGCGAACACTGGCATCCCCTCCAGCGCGATCTGCCGGTAACACCGATTACCGACATTCGCGTCCAACGCAAGGACCTCGTCCTCTCGACGATGGGCCGCAGCTTTTGGGTGCTCGACAATCTGACCCCGCTCTACCAGATGGACGCGCAGGTGGCAGAGGCCGACCGGCATCTCTTCGGGCCAACGGACACGCACCGGATGCGGTACGCCGGGGGGCAGCGGGGACCAAGCGGACCGGAGTACCCAGATCCCGGCGCCGTGATTGACTTTGTCCTGTCGGATGCCTCGGACGCGCCCCTCACGCTCGACATCCTCGACGACCGGAAAAAGGTCGTGCGTCGGTTCGTGGGCACGACCCAGGCGACGGACGGGGCGCCGCCCTCCAACGAGCGAACCATGGGCGCCCCGCCGGTCCGCCCAACCAGCATCGACACCTTCGCCGTGCACGAGGGCCACAACCGGTTTCGGTGGAACCTCCGCGCCCCCGACGGCGACGGGCCGCTCGTCGAACCCGGCCCGTATCAGGTGCGCCTGTCGGTCGGGGACTGGCGAAAGACGCGCTCGTTCGAGGTGAAAATGGATCCGCGCCTGCAGGACGCGGGGACCACGCGGAGCAACCTCGAAGAGCAGGCGTTCTTCAACCGGCGGCTCCAGGACGCCATCGAAGACGCCGAGGCCACGGCCCAGGCCATCGACTCGGTGCGGACCCGGGTCGAAGACGCTCACGACGCTGGGGAGATGCCGAAGAGCGATGCTCAGCCGCTGCTCGATCGGCTCGACACTTTGCACAGTGGGCTCGTCACGTCGGAGGAGGGCAGCTACCAGCCGCCCATGCTCATCGACCAGCTGGACTACCTCGCCTGGATGGCCGGGTCGGCGGACCAGAAACTCGGGGAGGACGCCTTCTCCCGCTTCGAAACGCTACGGACTCGCCTCGACGAGATCCAGAGGCAGTGGCGGGCTCTGCAGCAGGACATCGAGGTTCCGACTGCTTCCACTGATTGACGGTGTGCCCGAAGGGAATAGAGATACGGACGCGTGGACGCTCGGATGCATGGAGGCGACGCATGATCCGACAGCCCAGGCCTCCACGCTTCCAAGCATCCACGCCTCCGCGCGTCCCGTCCACACTTCCACCTTTCCGTACTTCCGTCCTTCCAGACTTCCAACCCTCCACACGTGTTTACCGGAATCATTGAAGAAGTCGGCACCCTCACGGCGGTCGAGCCCCTCGGCAGCGACCGGGCGGGCAAGCGGCTCACCATCGAGGCCGAGATGGCACCCGAACTGCGCGTCGACCAGAGCGTGTCGATCAACGGCGCGTGCCAGACCGTCGTCGACGTGGACCCCGACGCCTCCACCTTCGCCGTCGACAGCATCGAGGAGACGCTGCGCAAGACGACCTTCGGCAACCTCGCGGCAGGCACGCCCGTGAACCTGGAGCGTGCCCTGCAGACCGGCGACCGGCTCGACGGCCACTTCGTGCAGGGGCACGTCGATGCGACCGGCACGGTCGTGGCCGTGGAGCGGGAGGAAACCGACTGGCTCTACATGATTCAGTTCGATCCGCAGTACGCCGCCTACCTGATTCCCGTCGGCTCCATCGCCGTCGACGGCATCAGCCTCACCGTGGCCC
>CAZMDV010000400.1:0-2926 GCA_964564875.1 uncultured Salinivenus sp. | reverse complement strand
CAGAACCGGATCGAGCCGATGCGGGATGCGGAGCCCCCCTCCGAGGAGGAGCGCCGCCGCATCGTACAGACGCTCAACGCCGCGGAGGCCTTCGAGCGCTTCCTGCACACCAAGTACATCGGCCACAAGCGGTTTTCGCTGGAGGGGGCCGAAACGATGATTCCGATCATCGACACCCTCCTGTCCGACGCCGCCGACGGGGGCGTGCAGGACGTGGTGATGGGCATGGCCCACCGCGGCCGCCTCAACGTGCTGGCCAACATCATCGGCAAGCCCTACGAGGAGATCTTCTCCAAATTCGAGGGCAACATCGACCCAAACACGACCCAGGGCTCAGGCGACGTGAAGTACCACCTCGGGGCGGAGGGTTACGTCACCTCCCCCAACGGCAATGAGCTTTGCGTAACGCTCGCCTCCAACCCCAGCCACCTGGAGTCGGCCAATCCCGTCGTAGAGGGCATGTCGCGCGCCAAGCAGAATCTGCTGCGCGACGAGCATCCCGAGGCCGACGAGGACGATTACCACGACGCCGTGATGCCGCTCCTGGTGCACGGCGATGCGGCCTTCCCGGGCCAGGGCGTGGTGGCCGAGACGCTCAACCTGAGTAAGCTGCGCGGCTACACCACCGGCGGCACCGTCCACCTGGTGATTAACAACCAGATTGGCTTCACGACCCCGCCGGGCGATGCCCGCAGCTCCACCTACGCCACCGACCTGGCCCAGGCCATCGAGGCCCCCATCTTCCACGTCAATGGCGACGACCCCGAAGCCTGCGTCCGCATCGCGCGGCTCGCGTTTGAGTACCGCCAGCGCTTCAACAAGGACGTGGTCATCGACATGATGTGCTACCGCGTCCATGGCCACAACGAGGGCGACGAGCCGACCTTCACGCAGCCGCTGCTCTACGAGAAGATCGAGGAGAAGCGCTCCCCGCGGAAGCTCTACACCGAGATGCTGCTGCGGCGCGGCGATATTGAGCCGGACGAGGCCGAGCAGATGCTCGACGACTACCGGAGCCGCCTGCAGGAGGCCTTCGACCGTACGAAGGACCTGGAAGAGAAAGACGCCGACGAGGCGCTCGAGGAGCGCATGCAGCGCAAAGGGCCCACGCGGCTCCCCGAGGTGGACACTGCCGCCGAGCGCGAGCACCTGGAGCGGGTCGTAGAGGTGCTCACAGACTTCCCCGACGACTTCCACGTCCACCGGAAGCTGGAACGCCTCTTCGGCAAGCGCGACGACCTGTTCCACGACCAAGAGCGGATCGACTGGGCCTTCGCCGAGGCGCTGGCGTTTGGGTCGCTGCTGCAGGAGGGTACGCGCGTCCGGCTGAGCGGCCAGGACTCCCGGCGCGCCACCTTCAGCCAGCGCCACGCGGTGCTGATCGACCAGGAGACCGGCGAGGAGTACACGCCGCTCAACCACTTGAGCAACGATCAGGCCCGGCTCCTGATCTACGACAGCCTGCTCTCGGAGTACGCCGTGGCCGGGTTCGAGTACGGTTACTCGGTCATGGACACCAACGCTCTGACGTGCTGGGAGGCGCAGTTCGGCGACTTCGCCAATGGGGCGCAGATCGTGTGGGACCAGTTCGTGAGCGCCGCCGAAGAGAAGTGGGGGCAGACGTCGAGCCTCGTGGCCTTGCTGCCACACGCCTACGAGGGGCAGGGGCCGGAGCACTCGTCGGCCCGTCTCGAACGCTTCCTCCAGCTCTGCGCCGAGCAGAACATGATTGTCGCCAACTACTCGACGCCGGCCAACTACTTCCACGCCCTGCGTCAGCAGGTGAAGCGCGACGTGAAGAAGCCGCTCATCGTCATGACGCCCAAGAGCCTGCTACGCCATCCGAAGTGCGTCTCCACGCCCGACGACCTGACCGACGGGGGCGTACAGGCAGTCATTCCCGCAGAGACGGCCCCGGCCGACACCACGCGCCACATTCTCTGCAGCGGCAAGGTCTACTACGACCTCGTGGGGGCACTGGAGGACGACGACCAGCGCGAGGAGATCGCGATTACGCGGCTCGAGCAATTCTACCCGTTCCCGAACGAGGAGGTGCGGGAAGAGCTGGAGCGCTACACCGACGCCGACGAGACGGTGTGGGTGCAGGAAGAGCCGGCGAACATGGGCGCTTGGTCGTTCGCGCGGCCGCGCCTCGATGACCTGCTCGAAGAGATCCATGGTCCGTGCGAGCAGCGAATCCAGTACGTGGGCCGACCCGCCAGCGCGAGCCCGGCCACCGGCTCGGCCAAGGTGCACGACCGCGAGCAGGAGCAGCTCGTCAGCAATGCGGTCGACGTATGATCTGGCGCGATCAGATTCCTCCTCTCCGCCGCGCTCGCCCCCGTTTACGCTCAACGTACCAACGAAAATCGTCAGGTCACAAGCGGCACCCCCGTCGCCGTCCAGATGGAGCACGACGACTGAAGCCGCATCGAGGAACGATGCGAACCCTCTCACCAGACTCCCCTGATGATGATCGGGAGGATGCGTTTGAGGAGGCTCTGAGGGGCGCCCAGGGCACCTGGACTGCCGGGGATGGCCTCAAGTACCAGCGACGCCCCCGTGACGATTCCCTACGTGATTTGAGCACTCGACCGTCGAATGGTCCCGTCTCGCCACCAATCGGTGCGCTTGAGAATGAAGGACGCACACACGAAAAGGGACGGACCTGTAAGGGCCCGTCCCGGAATCGCACCGCCGGACGTGAGAAGGGTCCGGCACCAAAATGTGGAGTGCCTCATCGGCGCTTCCGGTTGTCGCCTCGCTTTTCCTCGCGGTGACGCCGACGTCGCGACCGCTTCTCCTCGAGCCGTTTCTCTTCCGAAGGCTTCATGTACGTCATGTTCTGCCGGTATTCCTGCAGAACACGACTGCGGTTTACCTGACGCCGGAAGCGCTTGAGTGCACGATCAATGTCTTCGTTATT
>CAZMDV010000399.1:0-2928 GCA_964564875.1 uncultured Salinivenus sp. | reverse complement strand
CAGGCCGATCCGCAGACGCTGTGGGACCTGGTGGTGCGGGGGCGCACCCTGCGGCTACTGGGCAACACGGTGGCCCTGGCCGTCGGCGTGCTGGTGGGGACAAGTCTGCTGGCCATGCCGCTGGCCTGGCTTACCACCCGCACAACCCTCCCGGGTCGACAGGTGCTCACGCTGCTGGGTGTGCTTCCGCTCGCGGTGCCGGGGTACGTGATGGCGTACGCCCTGCTGGCGACCACAGGCGAGTACGGCACACTCGCCCAGATGCTCGGCCTCGTGGTGCCTCGGCTCAGCGGCTATACTGGCGCGGTCATCGCGCTGAGCCTCTCGACCTTCCCGTACCTTTTCCTGAACCTGCGCACGGCCTTCCTGGGGCTCGATCCGGCCCTAGAGGAGTCGGCCCAGGCCCTCGGCCACAGCCGGGGGCAGGTGTTTGTGGAGATCGTGCTGCCGCAGTTGCGCCCGGCGTTCCTGGCGGGCGGGCTGCTGATCGCCCTCCACGTGCTCGGCGACTTCGGGGTCGTGTCGCTTATGCGGTACGATACCTTTAGCTACGCCCTCTATATTCAGTACGCGGCCTCCTACGACCGCATCTACGCGGCGTGTCTGGCGCTCATGCTGCTGGCCCTCACCGGAGCGATTCTGGTGCTGGAGGCGGGGCTCCTCCGGGGACTGCTGTTCCATCGGACCGGCAGCGGCACCGCTCAGCAGTCCACGCGGCATCGGCTGGGCCCCTGGCGCTGGGCCGGATATGTCTTTGCGCTGGGCGTGGCGGGCCTGTCCGTCCTCCTGCCCGCCGGGACGGTGGGGTACTGGATGTCCGACTCGACGACGACCGGACTGCCCTGGGCCAGCCTCGGGTCGGCCCTCTGGGACTCGGTGTCCGCCTCCGCGCCGGCCGCCGGGCTCGCGGCCCTGCTGGCCCTGCCCGTGGCGTACCTCGGCGTGCGGCATCCGTCCAATTGGACCCGGGGCATCGAGCGCATTGCGTACCTGGGCTACGCCACGCCTCCACTGGCCTTCGCGCTGGCGCTGATCGTGTTCTCGCTCGGGGTCGTGCCGTTCGCGTATCAGACGCTCGCCCTGCTCGTGGCGGCCTACGCGCTCCACTTCATGGCCGAGGCCGTGGGGCCGGTCCGGAGCGCCCTCTACCAGGCGCCGCCCCACCTGCAGGAGGCCGCGCGCTCGCTGGGCCGCTCGCCGCTCGGGGCGTTTTTCAGCGTCACCTTCCCGCTCGTGCAGCGGGGACTGCTCGTGAGCGTAGCGCTTGTCTTCCTGTCGGCCATGAAGGAGCTGCCCATCACGTTTCTCCTGGCACCGGTGGGCTTCGAGACGCTCGCCCTCAACACCTGGAGCTACGCCGAGGAAGCCATGTTCGGACAGGCGGCGCCCTACGCCCTCACCATCATGTTCGTCTCGGCGCTGTTCGTGGGCGTCCTGCTGGTGCGTGAGCGCACGGCCGCCCGCCGCCCTGCCTCCGAGCAGACGTAAACCCTCTCAAATGTGCGTGCCTGCGCCCGCGACTGGGGAACGCGTTGGGCCGAATCAGGTGCCAATTGCGCCATGAGCGACCCAATCCTCTCCGTCCAAGACCTGACCAAGCGATTCGACCCCGACGCCCCGCCCGTCGTGCACGAGGTGTCGTTCGACGTGGAGGACGGCGAGATCTTTGGGATCCTGGGGCCGAGCGGGTGCGGCAAAACGACGACGCTCCGCTGCATCGCGGGCTTCGAACGGGTCACCGCCGGCTCCGTCTCGCTTCGGGGGGAGGTGCTCTCAGGCCCCGGCGTGCACGTGTCGCCGGAGGCCCGGACCATCGGCATTGTCTTCCAGAACTATGCCCTCTTCCCGCACCTGACCGTGCTGGAAAATGTCGCGTTCGGGCTCGACGGGGCGACGGATACTGAGCAGGAGGCCCGCGCCGAGGAGGTCCTGGAGATGGTAGGCCTTGGGGGCTTCGAGGATCGGCGGCCCCAGCACCTCTCGGGTGGGCAGCAGCAGCGCGTGGCCCTCGCGCGCACCCTCGCCCCGGAGCCGGACCTCATCCTGCTCGACGAGCCGTTCTCGAACCTCGACGCCCTGCTCCGGCAGGAGACTCGCCAGGAGGTGCGGGAGCTCCTGAAGGACAAGGATATGAGCGCCATTCTCGTCACGCACAATCAGGAGGAGGCGCTCTCGTTCGCCGATCGGCTGGCCGTCATGCGGGGCGGCCAAATCGATCAGGTGGGCACGCCGGAGGACGTGTACTACCAGCCCCGCACGCTCTTCGTCGCGCAGTTCCTGGGCCGCACCAACCTGCTTCTCTCGCAGGCCACGGGCATCGAGGCCGACACGCCGCTGGGTCAGGTCGGACTCAATCGCGAAGCAGAGGGGACCGTGCTCGTGTCGATGCGCCCGGAGCACCTTGCGCTCGAACCGCCAGAGACCTCGGAGGGGACGATGGCAACCGTCATGGGCCGGGCGTTCAAGGGGCACGACATCACGTACCGGGTGTGCTGCCACGGGAACGAATACCTCGTCCACACGGACAACCGACGACTCTACGAGCCCGGAGACACGGTCGCTGTTCGTCCCCTCGAACCGGCCGTCGTCCTGGAAAGCCGGTCGACCCCTGCGGAGGTGCCGAGCGGGGCCACGCCAGCGCCCGACGCGGATTTCTCAGAGTAGGCCCGCCGACCGCCGGAATTGGGCCATCTCGCGGCCCGCGAACAGGCGGCGACGTGAGGGGCGCTTTCGGCGCTCGATCCACTCGTGGCTTGCGCTAGGCACGCGGCCGCTCCCCGCGTAGCCGAAACCGGTACCCCTACGACCGTTAGCGAGACAACACAAGGCGGCCGAGGGGGGTAAGCTGTCCAAAGAGTGCCCATGCATGGCGGCCGTCCGACCCGTCGGGACCCCTTGACACGAGCGTTTGTCTGCGCGTTTCCAGAT
>CAZMDV010000398.1:0-2929 GCA_964564875.1 uncultured Salinivenus sp. | reverse complement strand
TAACCACCGCTTGAGAAGAGCCAGCGCTTATATATCAGATTATTCCAGACCTTTACAGATCGTATGGACTGTGTCGGATGCCGACGGTAGCCGCCGGAATTGTAAAAGTTGGTGGAAGACGGCCGGGTAGTGTCACGCCTCTTTGCGGCCCGTCGTCGCATGGACGCACGATCAGTTGAACCGACCGCCCATCAATCCATGAGCGCACTCCAGACCGACACAACTCCCCCCGAGAACGGCACGTCCGTCACCGCTGCCGAATCGATGCCCCGCCTCGAACCGATCGAGGACCCGGACTCCTGGTGGGTCTGGCTCGCCTACAAGATCGTGGACTGGACCGAGGGCACGGTCATCACCCCGATGAAGGTGGTGCAGGCGCGTCTCCCCGAGAGCCTGCGGCACGCCTACGAGACCCAGAAGCTGGAGGAGAACCTGTCGCTGCCCGTAGCCCTGCGCCTCCTCCTGAAGCGCCACGTGGCCGTGTTGAACGGGTGCGCCTTCTGCACCGACCTGGCGGAGGCCGACGCGGAGGAGCACGACGTGGACGTCGACAAGCTGCGTGCGGTGACCAAACACGCGGAGAATGACCGGTCCTCGGCGGCCGAGCGAGCGGCGCTTGCCTACGCCGAGGCGGTCACCGATGACGTGCACGTGGACGACACGACGTTTGAGACTCTCCGGGACCACTTCTCGGAGCGGGAAATTGTAGAGATCACGTGGCTCTGCGCCACGGAAAACTACTGGAACCGCCTCACCGGCCCCCTCAATATCGGTTCCGAGGGCCTCTGCTCGGTGTAGTCCAGAGGGGCACATGAATTCTCCACCCCCGTGACTGATTCCCCATCGACATTCGAAGCGCATCGGGAGCGCCTTCGGCGGCTGGCGTACGGCATGCTCGGCGAGGTTTCCCGGGCGGAGGATGTGGTGCAGGACGCGTACCTGCGGTGGGACGACGTTGACCCCGGGACGGTGGATGACCCCGACGCGTACCTGTCGACGATTGTCACCCGGCTTTGCCTCGACGAATTGACTTCGGCCCGAGCCGAACGCGAGGCGTACATCGGGCCCTGGCTTCCAGAGCCGGTGGTGGCGGAGGGGTCCCGTCCCGACGCCAAGATCGAGGAGACCAGCGAGCTCTCGATGGCGCTGCTGGTGCTGCTCGACGAGCTTCGGCCCATCGAACGAGCCGTGTACGTCCTCCGCGAGGCGTTCGACCGCCCGTACGCTGAGATCGCCCGGCGTGTGGACCGGACGGAGGCACACTGCCGCAAGATTGCGCAGCGGGCCCGCGACCGCCTCGACGCGAATGGGGACTCCGTCGACGCCCCCCCGCAGGGCCACGCCGAACTGCTGGACCGGTTCGTGGGGGCGCTGGAGGCCCGCGATGCGGACGCCCTCACCGAGGTGCTCGCCGAGGACGTGACGCACGTCACCGACGGCGGCGAGGTGAAAGAGGCGGCCAAGCGGCCGATCGAGGGTGCCGAGCGGGTGCAACGCTTCCTCCTCAGCATTACGCAAAATGTGCCCGACGACCTGCGCATCCGCCCTGTCCAGGTCAACGGCCGCCCCGGCCTGCTCGCGCTACAGGCCGACCGCGTGCACAGTGTCTGGTGCTTCCGCGTCGTCGACGGACAGATCCAGGAGCTTTATTGCGTGCGGAACCCCGAGAAGCTCCGCCACCTCGATCGGTCGTCCATCGAGGAACGAGACCGCGCGCCCCGTTGACCAGAATGCATCCAGTCGGTACGTTGAGGGTGCACGTCCACCACTCTTCGTGACAATGCTTTGCCCATCATGCCCACCGTAGCCATCACCGGGGCCGCCGGAACCATCGGCTCCGTCACCGCCGAAGTCTTCGACGACGCCGGCTGGGACCTCGCCCTCATCGACGTCGGCGACGAGAACCGCGCCACCCTGGAAGCTTCGTTTCCCGACGCGCAGGCCTTCGACACCGACCTAACCGACGAGGCCGACACGATGGAGACGTTTGCGAGTCTCTGGGAGGAGGCCGAGGCGCTCGACGCCGTCCTCGCCATCGCGGGCGGTTTTGCGATGCAGCAGGCCGTGGAGTCGACCGCGGACGACTACCGGCACATGATGGACCTCAACTTCCGCACCCTCTTCAATACGGCCCGCGCCGCCATCCCCTTTCTTACGCGGGCGGACCAGAGCTTTCTTCTGGGCGTGTCCGCCCCGGCGGCGCTGAACGGTCAGGCTGAGGCCGGGCTCTACGGGGCATCGAAGGGGGCGGTGGCGTCGTACGTGAAGTCGCTGGGGAAGGAGGAGCGGGAAGCCGGCCTGCGCACGACGGTGCTCTACCCAATGGGCGTAGTGGATACCCCCGACAACCGCGCGGCCATGCCCGACGCCGATCCCTCAGGTTGGGTGGCGCCCCGCCAACTGGCCGACCACATGCTCCACGCCGCCACCTGTAGTCCGCGGGGCCACGTGCCGGAGCTGAAGGTGCACGCGTCGGGCGGAGCATGAGAAGTCGCGGTTCGCTCCACGCCAGCTCTGATCGTTGGCCCGCCGGAAGCGTTCGGGCGTCTCGCACCCATTCTCGTGCAGCCCCCCAGTCCGATAACCGAGCGTGCGCTCCGCGTCCGTCGTCTTGAGGATCAGCCCTCCAATGACGATATTCAGGAGCACCCCCCGTCTGAACGGGGTCAGATGGTCTGGCCGCTGACGCGTCAGGCCTGGGCCTTCAAAGAGGCTGCCTCGTCCGAGGAGCATTTCCGTGCTGAATCCCGATTACCGCGACATGTTGTCTGCCTTCGCCGACGCGGAGGTTGAGTACCTGGCCATTGGCGCGTATGCCTTGGCGGCGCACGGGCATCCCCGCGCAACAGGCGACGTGGATCTTTGGGTGCGCCGAAGTTCGGAAAACGCTGAGCGGATGAAGGTTGAGATCGAAGGGCTGACGATTCCG
>CAZMDV010000397.1:0-2937 GCA_964564875.1 uncultured Salinivenus sp. | reverse complement strand
GGAGCCGCCTCCCGGATTCGAACCGGGGACTTCATCCTTACCATGGATGTGCTCTACCTCTGAGCTAAGGCGGCAACAGTCATTGACGAATTTCGATTGTTGAGGTCCGAATGTAGTTCGTGTCCCGGGGCTTTTCGAAACTCACAAATCGGAATTCGAGACTGTAATGAGCGGGAGACGGGATTCGAACCCGCGACTTTCACCTTGGAAGGGTGATGCTCTACCCCTGAGCTACTCCCGCAAATGGAGTGCGGATTTTGGAGTGAGGAACGTGGAGTTCTGAGCCTTCAATTCCCGACTCCAAAATCCCCAATCCAACTCCCGAACCGGTGGGCCGGGGAGGATTCGAACCTCCGAAGGCATAAGCCGGCAGATTTACAGTCTGCTGCGTTTGTCCACTTCGCTACCGACCCCGTGGGTATCGTCCAAGAGCCATAAAACATCTTCCGGGTAACTTGTCTTTCCAGGTTCTGTTCAAGGTTCTGTGACGAAAAAAGTTGCCTGGATGGGGGTCGAATTTCAAATGAAGAGGTCTACCGTGTAAGGCGTCGCACGGTAATATCCAAACTGTACACGGAGGGCTCTGCTACTTCTGGTGGGTGTCGGACCCGAAGAGCAAGGAGACAGGGGACGTTGGAAGGCGCGGCGTGAATATATTTCCCCGAAACGGAGGGCAGTCCCCGTCAACTACGTACGAATTCAATTGCCGCGGACCCACGATGTCTCTTGGCGGCTCCCACTTTCCGATGCTGTCTCAAAATAATCACTTCAAATCACACCGCCCTGGATGAACCGTGCCTCCAGAGAGTGGTTGGAGACCGCGACTACACCGCCCCCCGCCGTCCTTCCATCCCCGAAGTGCGCATGAGTCTCGTCACGACGATCTTCACGTACACTGGTCTCGCGATCGTGTCCGCCGCCATTGTCTGGAAAGGAAGCGAATGGCTGGAGTCGTCCACCGAGAAGTTGTCGGCGTACTATCGGGTTCCTCCCCTGGTACAGGGATCGGTCGTGCTAGCGGTTGGGTCGAGCTTCCCGGAACTGTCAACGGCGGTCATCTCCACGGTCCTCCACGGCGAATTTGAGTTGGGCGTCGCCGCCGTGGTCGGATCTGCACTCTTCAACATTCTGTTGATCCCTGCTCTCGCTGGCCTGTGCGGAAACGGGACACTGGCCTCTACCCGCGACCTCATCTACAAGGAGACTCAGTTCTACCTTGTTGCGATCGTGGTGCTCCTGCTGGTGTTTTCGTTCGCCGTCATCTACAATCCCGTCGGCAGCCCTTCAAACCCACAACACGGAGAAGTGACCCGTGGGTTGTCGCTACTCCCTCTGGCCCTGTACGTCGTGTACGTCTACCTCCAGTACCAGGATGCGGTAGACCACACCCCCGACGAGGATCCGGTCGAGATTGATCTTCGCAAACAGGGAGGCATTCTCCTCAGCTCCCTCGGGGTCATCCTGGTCGGGGTCGAGGGCCTCGTCCAATCGGCGATCTTGTTCGGCACCGTGTTCGATACCCCGAGCTTTCTGTGGGGCATCACGGTCGTTGCCGCCGGCACCTCCGTGCCGGACGCCTTCGTGAGCATTCGGGCTTCTCGGTCGGGAAATGCCGTCACGAGCGTCGCCAACGTGCTGGGGAGCAACATCTTCGACCTGCTCGTGTGCATCCCTGCCGGCGTGCTCGTGGGCGGAACGGTGGCCATCAACTACTCCGTCGGGGCGCCCATGATGGGCGTGCTCGCCCTGGCGACGCTCGTCGTCCTCCTGTTCATGCGCTCCGAGATGGTCTTGACGAACGGCGAGGCATGGGGGCTCATCGCGCTGTACGTAATTTTCGTGCTCTGGGTGGGCATAGAGACGTTCGGGGCCATCGACCTGGTCCCGCACCTCCCTCCGCCCACCGCCGGACATCCTTGAGAACAACTTCAGGGAAGGACGTGGGTGGATGGCGACCAGATGTCGGAAGGAACGACGATCTTGGCGGCGAGGGGGTTAGTCCCTCCCTGCTTCGTCCCGGTCCTCAAAATCAAGGGCCGCAGAGTTGATGCAATAGCGCTCCCCTGTGGGCTCGGGTCCGTCGTCGAAGACGTGGCCGAGGTGGGCCCCGCACTCGCCGCAGACCACTTCGGTGCGGCGCATGCCGAGGCTGTGGTCGGCCTGGAGCGCAACGTTGGCCTCATCGATCGCCTCGTAGAAGCTCGGCCAGCCGCTGCCGGACTCGAACTTGGTGTCCGAGTCGAAGAGCGGCGTGTCGCAGACCACACAACAGTAGGTCCCGTCCGCCTTGTGGTCCCAATACTCGCCGCTGAAGGCTTTCTCCGTCCCAGCTTTCTGGGTCACGTGGTATTCTTCTTCGGTAAGCTCCTTGCGGAGCGCGTCGTCCGAGGGACGAGACCGTTCAACTTTGGACATATTGGGGCAGAATTTAATTCACTGAAAGGGCGTGAGATGGCAGATGACCCTCCGACGCGTCAGGGATCCTCGCCCCGGCGGGAGTATTTTCCGGTCGCTCTTGTGTAGAACGCAGCAGCGATCAATTTCAGGCCCACTTTCGTCGCGACACGCCGCGGCGTGTCGCTGCTAAGGCGATGATTTCGGAGCGGCAATATCAAACCTGCATGGTTCTACCGAAGAGCGTTTCCGGTTGCACGACGCATCGGACCGATAGGTCGGAGTCCAGACGGGACTCTCATCAGGAGTGGTCTTCGGAATCAGAAGGCCGGTCATCGTTCGGAGCGCTGTCCTCCTCCAGAATCTCGGCCTCACCGGCATCGACCTCTCCGGATGCCCCGTCGCCCTCGGTGGCTACCTCCCCGTTGGTTGCAGGAAGCTGATCAAACTCGTCGGCCTCGCCGTCCACGAGACGCAGGACATCCTTCCCAGGCACCTCTTCCCGCTCAATGAGCATCTCGGCCAGGTCGTCGAACGCCTCTC
>CAZMDV010000396.1:0-2942 GCA_964564875.1 uncultured Salinivenus sp. | reverse complement strand
GAAGGAAGATCCACCGCAGGAGGGCCTCCGCCAGGTCAGGGATGGCCTCCTGCTCGATCACGTAGCGCACGATTCGGCTTACGGGTCGCGTGAGGGCGTAGGGGGCCACACGAAAGAAAAGGACGAGTCCCCCACCGGTGAGGAGCGATCCTGCGATGAAGACCACGAGGTCAGGAAGCTCGAACTGATTCAACGCCCACTGGCTCCCCAGTCCAAGTGCGGCCGTGGGGACCGACGTGACGAGACTGGGCACGTGCATGCTCAAAAACCGCGTCACGGACGTCGACGTCAAAATGTTTGCCGCCGAGATGACCATCGTGTACATGACAAGGATTGCACCCCCGACCGCCAGGGCCGCGCCGTTGATCCCTCCGCTGGTGGCGCCGATCCATGCCCCGCCGACGACACAGCCCGCGTAGACGACCTGGAAAAAGAAAAGACGGTAGACGTGTCCGTGGGCCTTTATGAACGCCCCCGCGACGTGATAGACCGTCCGGAAAAGCCCGAACCCGGCGAGCACCTGAAGCGGAACGATCGCCCCGGTCCACTTCTCGCCATAGAGTCCCACCACAATCTCCGGGGCAAAGATCATGAACATCACCATGCTCGGCAACACGACGATCGCCGTCACCGAGATGGCCTTGGCGTAGGCCTCTCGCACCTTCTCCTCCTCCCCCTGGATCCGTGAGACCGCAGGAAAGAGGACGCTTGAGAGCACCTGTCCCGTATAGGTGAGCGGCTTCTTCATGAGCTGGTAGGCCCGCGTGTAGAGCCCCAGCGGATCCGGCCCGAGGAGGCGACCGATCACGAAGTAGTCTCCTTGCCGCGCGGCGTAGTTAAAGATCTTGAGCAGGGTCGACCCGGTGCCGAAGCTGGCCAACTGCACAAATTCGGTTCGGGCGAACAGGGGCCTCAGGGAATGCCGAACAGCGGCGTACGCCAGCACGCCGTTGACCACCTTCTGGGCCAGATGCCCCCACGCCAAGCTCCACTCCCCAAATCCACTGAGGGCGAGGACGATCGCGACCGCTCCGTACCCGAGCACGAAGCTAATCAGCTCGACGAACATGAGCTGCTTGAATCGCAGCCGTCGCTTCAGCAGGGCCTCCCCAACAATGCTAAATCCCGAGAAAAAGAAGGAAACCCCGATGAACCGGAGGAGGGGCGTAACTCGGCTGTCCTTGAGGATGTCGGCGGCAAACGGCGCCACCCCGTACATGCCCGCCGTAAGCCCCAGCCCTAACAGTACCGACGAGGTGAATCCGACCCGTACGTGCCGGTTCGTCAGGTTCTCACGCTGAACGATCGCTTCTGCCAGGCCAAGGTCGTTGATGATTCGGCCGAAGCCGATCACGATGAGGGCGAGCCCGACCAGCCCAAAGTCCTCGGGCGGTAGGAGCCGGGCCAGCAGCACCCCGATCCCGAACTGAAACCCGAACTGAAAGACGACGGTCAGGAACCGCCAGTTGAGGCCGGCGACGGTACGTTCCCGAAGGTCCTGATCGTCACTCATGAGACGGAATGGAGCAGGCTCGGCTTTGAGGAAACGGGAGGCCTGGTGCGGTTTCGAGCAATCCCTTTTGCAATGAAGACATCTTGAGCGGAGCGAAGCGGGGTCGAACGATCTCTCCGAATGCGGCGAGAACGCCGGATTCAGTCTGAGACCACTTCTTCGCTGCGCTCAGGGCGCGAAGAGACTCCTCGGTCGCTTGGCAGCTCCCTCAGGATGACGAGTCCCTCGCGACCCCAAAAGGACCTCTTGAACGTGCATCAGGCGTGCACGCGTCCATGCTTCGAAGGCCCTACCGGGCCGGATTCGAAAAGAGAGTGCGAACGGTCATGGTGCCCGTGAGGGCCATGCAGGGCTCGGCTGGCTGCGGGTGACGCGTCGGAACGCGGCGCGCAAGCGACCCAGCACGCGTAGGAGGGTGCGGGGGAGAAACGCGGCGACGCCGTACATCCAGGCCCGCCAGAACGTGGGATCGTGCCGGATGGCCGTTCCAAAAAGGTCACGGGCCCGGCCCCGCTCCTCCCGATTCAGCCACTTGCTTCCGATTCGGGTGTGCAGGTTTGCAAGGGCCGAATCGTAGACGGAAGCGAGTCGATCCGGATTTCGACGAACGGCCTTCTCGATAATGGCGCGGCGGCTCTTGAACGCGTGATCCAGATCCATCGTCGTCGTCTTCTTGTCAGAATGGTGACGGCGCTTCGTGAGCGGGCGATCCACGTAGCCCACGGGATATCGCTCGGCCACCCGCAAGGTAAATTCCCAATCCTCACTGATGCGGTGCAGCTCAGATTCGTCGTAGGTCCCGACTTCCTCAAACACGTCGCGACGAATGACCTCGGTAGAGGGGGGAATGAACAGCCGTACGAGAAGGGGACGAAGCACGTCGCCCCCCCGGTAGTCCATGACCTGACTGCCGTAATACAGGGCGTCCCCGGTCTCCGCGTCGACGTGAACCCAGTCTGTGTAGCTCCAGGTGAGATCGGGCTGTGCCTCGAACTGCTCCATCTGGCACTCGAGCTTTTCTGGCAGCCAGAGGTCGTCCGCGTCCAGCAGGGCCACGTACTGCCCCTTCGCCTCCCGAATGCCCCGGTTACGGGCCGAGGCGGACCCGCCGTTCTCCTTCCGAATGTACCGCACGTCATCCATGTAGACCTCCATGACCTGCGGGGTCTCGTCGGTCGACCCGTCGTCCACAACGATTAGCTCGAAGTCCCGGTACGTTTGGTTCAGGACGCTCTCGACCGTGTCCGGAAGCAAATCGGCCGCGTTGTACGTAGGAATGACGACGCTGACGGTCGGAGAGGCAGCAGTCATAAAGATTCCGCGATCGGTCTCGCAAACACCAGAACGACAGGCCGCCCGGCCCAGCCTCGACAACAGGACTCACGACTGATAGATCCTTTGTCTACGGACTGGGTCCGTGTCCACTCAC
>CAZMDV010000395.1:0-2948 GCA_964564875.1 uncultured Salinivenus sp. | reverse complement strand
CCCCCCTCGTTCTCGCCCTGCTTGCGGCCGTCGCCGTCGCTCCGATGGCGGAGGCCCAGACCGATCAGGCCGACGTTGGCGAACCGGCCCCTGACTTTACGCTAAAGGCTGCGGATGGGGAACCCCACAGCCTCTCCGACTTCGAAGGGAAATACGTCGTGCTGGAGTGGCTCAACTTCGAGTGTCCGTTCGTCGGCAAGCACTACGGCAGCGGCAACATGCAGGCGCTCCAGGAGGCCTACACCGACGAGGGCGTCGTGTGGCTCTCCATCGTCTCTTCAGCGCCGGGCAAGCAGGGCTACTACCCGCCGAAGGAAATGCAGGAACAGAAGAAAAAGCATAATGGCAACATGACGGCCATCCTGATGGACCCGGATGGCGAGGTCGGCAAAACCTACGGCGCGACGGTGACGCCGCACATGTACATCATCAATCCGGATGGGGAGCTCGTCTACCGGGGCGGCATCGACGACAAGCCGACCACCGATGAGGCCGACATTGAGGGGGCCACGAATTACGTCGACCGGGCCCTCACCGCAGTGATGAATGGGGAAGAGGTGAGCCCCAAGCGCGCCAAGCCCTACGGCTGCACGATTAAATACGCCTCGAAGTAGTCGTTCGACGCTCGCCTGGAGTGCATTCCGCCGACCGGTCCTGCGTGGGCCGGTCGGCATTTTTTGTCCGTCGAGGAATCCCCACGGCAATCGGATCCTGGTCTTGGCGACCTGACGTTGTCCTCGGCCGGGGCGACATGCTTGTACGCCCACGCTCCCTGCCCGAGAGGGAAGAAGTGCTTTCAGAATGCTCCATTCGCCCGTGCGTCCCCGGCGTCTACGATCAGAGGCAGCCGAGCCTCCACCGCCTGACAGGACTGCATTCCGTTCCCGTCGACGGAACGAATCGCGCACCGGTTGTGGATAACCATCCGGGCGCAGAGATTGGAGGAAGACGACGGGCCCAATAACAGAGAGCAGATTTCGGCTGAGGCCGTCTCACCTCCCAATCTTTCTACTTCGACTGTCTCTGTTATTGTTTTTCCTCGCATCGAGGTTGTGCACACGTTGTGGATAACGCTGTGCGGAGCTGAGGGGGGAAGCGACTCCGGTCGTCGCCTCCGGTGCTGTTATTGTAATATTCCGAGGAGACGAGCCCGGGACGGTCGACTCTTTGTTCGGACTCGGCCCAGCGCCAGCGAGTGGAGCGCCGCGCACCGGGCGATTTCCCTTATGACACTGCGGTGTTGCTTCGGTAATAGGGGCGAGAGGAGGAGAGAGGCCCGATCAAGGTACGCGTGAACGCATCGCCGTCGCCACGAGTGCGTCCCAAAAAGGGGGCGTGGGGAGAACGTCTGACCCGAACCGAAGATCGGACTTATCCACCGATGTGAAGACGCAATTGCCGTGAACCTAACAGGGACTCGTTGCCTTTCTAACCAAAAGTCCGTTGCTTTTCTGAGCGGCGGCCCTCACCTCGCAGAGGTGGCTGGCACGTCCTTTGCAAATTTCCTCGGAGGGCAGCCGCACCCACGTCACGTTCGTCTCATAATCTTATCGCTTCTGTTTCGATGGACATCGCAGTAATTGGTACCGGCTACGTCGGTCTCGTCTCCGGCACCTGCTTCGCGGAGATGGGCCACGACGTCACATGTGTCGACATCGACGAAGAAAAAGTTGCTCAGCTCTCGTCGGGCGAGGTGCCCATCTACGAACCCGATCTGGACCGCTACTTCAAGCGGGCCCGCGAAGAGGACCGTCTGCACTTCACGACGGACCTGGCCGAGGGGCTCACCGACGCGAAGGTCGTGTTCTTTGCCCTCCCGACGCCAAAGGGTGAGGACGGCTCGGCGGATCTGAGTTACGTGAAGCAGGCGGCCTCCGACGTGGCGGACCTGCTTGCCTCCGATGTGTTGGTGGATGACATTGAGCGCCGCATCGTCGTAAACAAGAGCACGGTGCCGGTCGGCACCGGCGACGAGGTGGAGCGCCTCTTCGACGAACGTGGCCTGGAGCACGGCGAAGAGGTGGCCGTGGTCTCCAACCCCGAGTTTCTGCGGGAGGGGGCGGCGGTGGAGGACTTTCTGAAGCCGGATCGGGTCGTAATTGGAACCGAGGTCGAATGGGCCGCCGAACGAATGAAGCGTCTCTACGAACCGTTTGTGCGGCAGGGCAATCCCATTCTCGTGGTGGATCGCCGCTCGTCGGAGATGATCAAGTATGCGGCCAACGCGCTTCTGGCCACCCGCATCTCGTTTATGAATGAGATCGCCAACGTCTGCGAGCGGGTCGGCGCCAACGTCGACAAGGTGCGCCTCGGCATTAGCAAGGACCACCGAATTGGGCCCCACTTCCTCTACGCCGGGATCGGGTTTGGGGGCAGTTGCTTCCCGAAGGACGTGAAGGCCCTCGCCCGGAAGGGGCGCCAGGAGGGCTACGACTTCCAGATCCTGGACGCAGTCCTCGATGTCAACGACCGGCAGCGGCAGCGCCTAGCCGAGCAGGCCAAGGACTACTTTGACGGCGACCTGGAGGGCCGACGGATTGCCGTGTGGGGTCTGTCTTTCAAGCCGGGCACCGACGACACGCGGGAGGCGCCCTCCCACGTCATCATCGACGAACTCCTGGACGAAGGGGCCGACGTGGTGGGGTACGATCCGGAGGCGATCGAGACGACGAAGGAGACGTTCGGCACTCAGATCGAGTACGGCGACGGCATGTACGACGCGATCGACGGCGCCGAGGCGCTGCTGATCTGCACGGAGTGGCACGAGTTCCGGCGGCCGGACCTGGGGCGAGTGCGAGAGCTCTTGGAGAACCCGCTCGTGCTCGACGGACGCAACCTGTACGAGCCCGCCCGGATGGCCGAGATGGGATTCGAGTACTACTCCGTGGGCCGGCCCAGCTACGCGCCGGAGACCAATCAAGAGGCCATCGAGGAGGCCATCGTCGAAA
>CAZMDV010000394.1:0-2955 GCA_964564875.1 uncultured Salinivenus sp. | reverse complement strand
GGTCGGAGTGGACCGTGAAGATCAGGTCCGCCCCGTCGTCGAGCGTCAGGTGGGGGGGCGTGTCGATGGTGCGCTCGATGCACCAGTAGAAATCGTCGGTGTCGAGCCCGTGCCAGGCGTAGATCTCGACGCCCTGGTTGGCGAGGGCCGCGGCGATGTCGTCTTGCGTGGAGAGCGGGTTGCAGCCGCTCCAGGCCACTTCGGCCCCGCAGGCCTGCAGCGTTTCGACGAGCACGGCCGTCTCCTTCGTCACGTGGAGGCAGCCGCTAATCTTGTAGCCCTCAAACGGCTTCTCGTCGGCAAACTCCTCGCGGAGCTGCATGAGCACCGGCATTCGGCTCTCGGCCCATTCGATGCGCTTGCGGCCCTCGTCGGCCAGGCTCAGGTCGCGTACTTTGTAGTGTCCTTCTTTGTGGTCCATGTGTCAGGAAAGTCGTTCGGAGAGAAATGTAGGCAATCAGTCAGACGGAGACGGCAATGATCTGCCTTCCATGTTTGAACGTTGACCAGTGTATAGCTACAGCCCGGACTGTCGACGGTTTGTTCGCATGGGGTAAATTCCTCCACTCTCCGGACCGGAAACAGCTCTGTAACCCAAGTTGCGGGGTACAAGTGCACTGCCTCAATGACAGCGGACCACGGACGGCGGACCACCGAAAAGCGTCGCATTCCGCCGTCTGTGGTCAGCCGTCCGCCGCCTCATCGAAGACAGCACTATAGGTAGCAACTTGAGTTCTATACTGCAAAGAATGCAAGTACCGTGTACAGCGCGATGGCCAGCCCCCCCGCCACCGACGCGAGGGGGAGTTGGGTATTGACGTGGTCCATGAGGTCCGCCCCCGTGGCCAGCGACGAGAGGACCGTCGTGTCCGAGATGGGCGAGCACTGGTCCCCGTAGACGCTGCCCCCCACTACGGCCCCAAAGCAGAGCGTGATGAAGAACGGATCCTGCGAGAGGCTCCATGCCAGCGGCATGGCCACCGGAAAGACGACCGCGTAGGTCCCCCACGACGTGCCGGTCGAAAAGGCGATGATGAGACAGAGCACCACGAAGAGGCCCGGGACCACAGCCGCCGGCAGCGCCTCCCCGACGGTGGCCACCACGTAGTCGGCCGTGCCCACGGCGTCGGCCACCTCCTTCAGCGACACGGCCAGCGCCAGGATGATGGCGCCAATGGTGACGCCCTTGCAGCCGTCCACGAAGCCGTCGATGACCTCGTTGAAGTCCATCCCTTTGAACAGGGCGATGCCCATTCCGACCAGCACGGCCAGCACGAACGCCTCGGCGATGAGGAGCGTCGGGTCCTCGGTGTTGCCCAGATAGAAGTAGGTGTAGAGGTACGGAAGGATGGCTACCCCGAGGAGCGTGCCAATCGGCCCAATGAAGTCGACAAGACTCGGGCCGTAGTCGTCCGGCACATTCATCTCCGTGAGCTCACGCGAGGTGAGGGGCGTGGCGTCGTCGCGGTCGAGCTTGCCGGTAGTGCGGGCCCGATCGGTCGCGTCGCGCATCTGCTTGCTGGGAATCCATGGCAGCTTCTCCCAGGCAAAGAGCAGCGTCAGGGCCACGGCGAAGAGCGCGTAGAAGTTGGCCCAGATCGAGGAAAAGAAGAACTGAATGCCCTCCTGCGTGGTCTCGATGAGCGGGATGGTCCCTGCCACGAGTCCGCCCACGTAGATGGGCCACACGTTGAACGGGATGATGGTGGCGGCGGGGGAGGCGGTGGAGTCGACGACGTAGGAGAGCTCCTCGTGCGAGACGTCGTGCTGGTCGCCAATGGGACGGGCCGTGGCGCCTGTGAGGACCGTGGAGATGGTGCCGCCCTGGTGGAAGACGAGGCCCATGATCCAGGTGAAGAACTTGGCGGTCTTCGGCCCGGTCACCATCTTCTCCCCTGCCCACTTCGCAAAGCGCAGCGCGCCCCCGGTGCGCGTCCACAGTCCAATAAGCCCGCCGAGCGCCCACAGGTAGACCAGCAGGATGAGCGCGAAGTCCTCGGTCCCGATGGCCGGGAGCAGGAAGGCATCGATGATGTTGACCTGCCCGGCGATGATGCCCCCCGCCGCGATGCCGATGAAGAGAGCACTCACGACCTCCTGCAGCCAGAACGCCAGGACGATGGCGATGAACGGTGGCAGGACCGACCAGAAGCCGTAGTGCCCGTCGGTCTTGGGAATGTCGCCGGCCACATACACCGCCGCGCCGAGCCCGCCTAGCACCAGCGCCGCCACGATCCAGCGCCGCCACCACAGGGCGTCGTCGTCCGTGTTGTCAGTCGGTTCGGGAGCAACAGATCCGGTCTCCTGAACGTCGGTCATCGAAGCATCGGACTCGGCGGGGTCGGACATGTGCGTCGGGGAGATTGATCAGGAAGCAACGCCAGCCCCTAAGTAAGCAACTGTGCACCAGGGACGCCAACTCGGGATGCGACGACAGGGCCCACTCATCTTTCGGATCGGAATTGGCGAGAGCACCCGTGTTGTCCCCAATGAGGACGCCCTTCAGGCGCTCGAAAACTGAAGGGATTGGGGCTGTTGTCCAGGCGGGCCGGGACGAGGCCGCCCCTCGGCCTCTGCTGCCCTGGGGGCCTACGGAAGGGACTCGTCCGGGGGGCCGGCGCCGTTACCCTCGATCGCCTTGCCTACGTCCCGCATGATCTCTTCGACCACGGACGTGGCCTCCCGCTCGGCCCGTTCCAGCGTCTCGACGGCCACGGTGGTGCCCTCCTCTCGCTGCTCCAGGACCACGAGGGCCGCGTGACAGGGGGCGTCCCCTGCCGCTCCAGCTCCCCCCATCGGACTGACGGTGGCCACCCGCCATCCCTTTTCGAGTTCGAGGTTCAGCTCCTTGAGTCCCTCGTGGCCGTTGGGTCCCGTGCGTACAATCAGCGCCTTCTGGGTCATGGGTCCGGGTGGTTGCTCCCGCAGAGTATGGGCGCGGAGTGAACGACGGAG
>CAZMDV010000393.1:0-2962 GCA_964564875.1 uncultured Salinivenus sp. | reverse complement strand
ATGACTTTCGGTTAAGGTATTTGTGCTGATCTACTTAATTTATCTCTCGGGCTGCGAGTATCTGCTTCCAGACACGCGATTGGCGGTCCGAGCGCCGATGAGAACGCGCTGCGGCGCCTGGATACAGAGAGGATGAGAATCAGTAGGACCTCCTTGCTGACTCGAGAGGCATCACCGCGGTCGACCGCTTCACTCCGCCGGGGAGGGGCACGGCGTCGCTCGGAATCTTCTCCTCGACGACCGTCTGGACGACCCCACCGCACAGGGGACTCGATTCTCCCCAATCCAAGGCAGGTTCCTGATTGGGGCCGGTCGAGCGGTCTTCGACGAACGACCGACGACAGGGACAGCCGACAGGTCACACTAGCGGATCCACTCTGCGCCGGCTCCCGATGGGCCACGGCGGCACGGCACAAGACCTCCTACGCAGGAGCCAGCTCGGAGGACTCCGTTCCGGCGACCTGCCCCAACAGAGACGCGTACTCACGCGCCAGGACTTTTCGGTCGTAATGGGCCCGGACGTGCTCGTGGGCGTTTTCGGCCATCTCCGCGTGGAGTTCCGGGCGTTCTTTGAGGCGACGCACCGCCTCGACCAGTGCTTTGGGATCCTCCGGCGGGATTGGGATCCCGGCCCCGGCGTTGTCGATGATCCTCCGGGCCTCTCCACGCACCCCTAGTACGATGGGCGTCCGGGTAGCCATCGCTTCGAAGATCTTTGAGGGGATGACTGTCTCGAAGAGCGAGTTGTCGCGCAGGTGCACAACGCTGACATCGCTGAGTGCGAGCAGATAAGGCACCGTCTCCTTCGGAACCTTATCCACGAGCCGAAAATTGTCGAGCTGCTGCTCGTCCTGACGCGCTGCCAGTTCCTCCCGCTTGGCCCCCGTTCCTACAACCATGAACACAATGTCGGGGTCGTCGCAGCGCTGGGCCGCTTCCAGTAGCACGTCGGCCCGATGGGCCATTCCAATCGTCCCGATGTAGCTCGCCACGAACTTGCCCTCCAGGTCGTGCTCGCGTCTCAGGGCCGCCAGGCGTTCCTCGTCGAGGGGTTTCTCCCACCAATCCGTCTCGATGCCGTTTTTAATCACCGAAATTTTGTCGCGAGAAATTCCCTTTTCGGCGATGGCCGACTTGAAGGCGTCCGTGACGACCACGATGTGATCGGCCGTCTGGTACAACTGTTCTTCGACCCACTCGAAGAACCGAACGACGAGGTTCCGGTCCATGGCCCCCACGGCAACCACCGACTCGGGCCAGAGGTCCCGGATCTCCAAGACGAAGGGCACGTCTTTCCACCACGCCACCCAGGCCCCCGCAAGGGCCGCAAAGAACTGCGGCGACGTGGCCACCAACACATCCGGCTTAGGCAGTCGGCCAGCGTACCAGCAGGCTGAAAGCATAAAGGACAGGTAGCTGAGCGTGCGCTGGATGATGCCCTCATTGGGGGATACGTACATCGGCACGCGGGTTGCCCGAATGCCGTCCCGCTCCTCCTCGGTTAACCGGTTTTCGTACCCGTCGTACACCTCCCCTTCAGGAAAATTGGGCACGCTGGTGAGCACATCCACCGTGTGGCCGTCGGCAACCCACTGGCGGGCGTGCTCGTGGAGCCGGGTCGCCGGCGCATTGACCTCCGGCGGGAAGTAATTACTCAAAAAAAGAATATGCACAGGCGCCTCGATCTTCTGAACGCAAACCAGAACGGCGTGAGGGAAGATCGTTCGGGGGGGTCCCCCTCCCAAACAGATCTTCGTTCGTCAATACAGGAGTTGATAGCTGCACTGAAGTGGACATCGTCCCTCCTTCCCCACAACAAGTACACAAACACGATGCCGAATGCCGAAGCGCGGGCAATGCCATCCTTCTTCTTGCCGAAGCTCGCCCGCCTTCACCTCGATCCGGCACCGACTGTCCCCTCGTGCTAGGTACACGATCTGCCCGTCTTTCTGGACGTGAACGTCGGGATGAAGATGAATACGACTTTCCACACAGTGCTGTCCTCGTCCCGTGATGTTGTCGTGAACCTGTACGCGCCGTCCTTGAGTATCGATCTCCACGCGTCGGTGATGCGAGAGGGGGGCTCCGATGCGGGCCTGGTACCCGTCGTACGTTCCCTCGAACACCGCTCCCGTCTCCGTGTCCCGCCACGTGACGTCCCGAGGGACGTCTCGACGCGCCACCCGAAATGCGTCCCAGCACTCGATCTGATCGAGCCCGTCGATCTGCACGGTGTTGTGGGCGGCCGTGCTCCGAACATAGTCCCGCATCGGCCCCGACGCGTACTGGTAGACCCCGCTGTCGACCACAAACCGCTCGCCGAACAGGGACAGTTCGTAGCTGAAGATGTCCGCGTGGGCGTGGGCCATCAGGTACTCGGGGCCCGCCGGGCCTCCGTCGATCATAAGCCACAGGTCCCCGTCGTCCAGAATGTAGTACCCGGCCTCGGGGAATGTCGTCCGGACGGCGGTTTCCTCGCCGAGCACCGCTTTTGCGTACCGGAGAAGCCGGGCGGGCCGGGGCGCGATCTCGTGGGTCGCATCGTTGAAGAGGGCGAGCGTCCCGTCCGGATGCGTGACGGCCGCTAGCGCGCTGGTCATGGCCTGGGCCTTTTCCCGAAGCATCGCCCGGTCGGAATGCCCGTCCGGGAGAACGTGAAGGACATCGAGGAGCCCCTCCAGCATGAGCGCATGATACATGGGGCTGCGCTCGAAGTGGAAGCCGTCGGAGAGAATCTGCTCGTCCAGCTCGTCCCGGTAGATCGAGAGCCCCTGCTCGATCCACCGGTCGGCCTCGCCCTGCCCCTGCAAATAGCAGCCCGCCAAAACGAGGGCCCGGGCGTTTTCCAGCAGGTGATTCCCGTAGACGTGGGTCTCTACATTTCGGGACAGGTATGCGGCCTGCCGGTAGAGACTCTCCAGCAGATCGGAGGCTGATAATTCGGCCCTACACCAGTTGACGA
>CAZMDV010000392.1:0-2963 GCA_964564875.1 uncultured Salinivenus sp. | reverse complement strand
CGGTCCAGGCGGACGCGGGCGTTGATCACGGATTTGTCTTCCAGGGCGACGAGTATGAAGGAGGGGTGGCGAATGCCCTGGAATACATCTGGAGCACGGGGGGGCGCGTGATGACCCTGCGCGGAAATACAGCCGCTGTCCTCGGACAGAGCATGATAGAATCTAACGTCGTCACCGTAAATAGCAAGGAGGCCGCCGCGGGACTGAACAAAGCCCGCCGCATGATCGAAGAGGGCATCACGCCGGCCGCCGTGACGACCTTCCGCGAGGAACAGGCCTGGAACGCATTTCTCGGGGGCAATGCGGTCTTTATGCGTAACTGGCCCTACGTGTATGGACTTCTGGACAACGAGAGCTCCCAGCTCACAGCGGATCAAATCGGCCTCTCGCCAATCCCCTCGACCCGCGATCACAGGAGCTACAGCTGCCTCGGGGGGTGGAACCTGATGATTAACGACCGCTCCAGCAACAGAAAGCAGGATGCGGCCTGGCGATTCATTCGCTATCTCGCGGCCCCGCCGCAACAGAAGCGCCGGGCCATCGGCGGCGGATTCCTCCCCACGCGCCCCTCGGTCTACGAGGATCCGGAGGTCCAGAATCAGGCCCCTGGCGTCTCCTCGAGCCGTTCGGCGGTAAGTCAAGCCCGAAACCGCCCGGTCTCCCCGTACTACATGGACCTCTCTCCCCGTATCGCCCGGGCCTTCACGCGCACCCTCCGCGGGGACATGAACGGGGCCGAGGCCGTTAGTCGCCTCTCGGAGGAGCTCCACGCCCTCCTGCGTCGCTTGCGGTAGTCGTTGGCACATTCGGTGCGAAACGCTTATGTTTTTCGAGAACGCGGCCTTTCGTCCACCGGAATACAACGTGCCGGCTCGACGGGAAAACGGAGCCGACATTTCCGGCTGGAATCCGTACCACCATCCTGACTGCCCCGCCCCCCCTCCTCCCTATGCCTCACCTCACCGACGACGATATTTACTACTGGAATCAAGGTACCCACACGCACAGCTACGAACGGATGGGGGCGCATCCGAATCAGCAGGGCACCTGGTTTGCCGTCTGGGCGCCCAACGCCGACCGGGTGGAGGTGACGGGCGATTTCAACGACTGGACCTTCGGGGCCGACGTGCTGGAGCGCCGCGAGGGCGGGCTCTGGGAGGGATACGTCCGCGGGGCCCAGCCGGGCGAAAAATACAAATACCACCTCCGGGCCAACGGCGAGTGGCTAGACCGGACGGATCCTTACGCCTTCCGGATGGAGGCCCCGGCCCAAAATACCTATGAGGGCCTCTCGGCCATTATTACCGACCTCGACGCTCACACCTGGAATGACGCGGCCTGGATGAACAACCGCAAAGGGCCGAGCGGCATCGACGAGCCGCTCTCCATCTACGAGGTCCACCTCGGCTCCTGGCGCCATAAAGAACACGGCGAGTCGCTCAGCTACCGCGACGTCGCCGAGCCGCTGGCCGACCATGTCGAGAACCTCGGCTTCACCCACGTCGAGTTTCTGCCGCTCGCCGAGCACCCGTACTACGGTTCCTGGGGCTACCAAATCCTGGGCTATTACGCGCCTACCTTCCGCTACGGCGACCCGGAGGGCCTCATGTACCTCATCGACACCCTGCACCAGCGCGGCATCGGGGTCATCATGGACTGGGTGCCGGGCCACTTCGCCACCGACCCGCAGGGACTTACCTACTTCGACGGCTCTCACCTCTTCGAATACGAAGATCCGCGGATGCGACAGCATCCAGACTGGGGCACGCGGGTGTTTAACTTCGGCAAGAATGGCGTGCGCAACTTTCTCCTCTCCAACGCCCTCTTCTGGATGGACAAGTACCACGTGGACGGCCTCCGCGTCGACGCCGTAGCCTCCATGCTGTACCGTGACTATTCCCGGGAGGGCGGCGACTGGGCTCCCAACATTCACGGCGGACGCGAGAATCTGGAAGCCATCAGCCTGCTCCAGGACACCAACAAGCACGTCTACGCCGAGTACCCGGAGGCGATCATGCTGGCGGAGGAGTCGACCGCCTGGCCCGGCGTGACCACCCCCACCGAGCACGGCGGCCTCGGCTTTCTCTACAAGTGGAACATGGGCTGGATGCACGATACGCTCGAGTACGTGAGCGAAGAGCCCATCCACCGCAAGTACTACCATGGCGACCTGACGTGGACCCTGAGCTGGGCGTTCTCCGAACAGTATGCGCTCCCCCTCTCCCACGACGAGGTGGTGCACGGCAAAAACTCGCTCTGGGGCAAGATGCCGGGCGACGACTGGCAAAAAGCCGCCAACCTGCGTCTCCTCTACGCCCACATGTTCGGGCACCCCGGCAAGAAGCTGCTCTTCATGGGAGGCGAGTTCGGGCAGTACCACGAGTGGAACCACGACCAGGAGCTGGAATGGTGGCTCACCGACGAGCCCCTGCACGAAGGGCTCATGGAGTGGCTCGGGGACCTGAACCATTTGTACCAGAACGCCGCGGCGCTCTGGAACGACCACGAAGACGGATTCGAGTGGATCTCGTACGGCGACCGTGAAAACAGCGTCCTGGCCTACCGACGCCTGAAGGAAGACCAGTCCCTGATCCTCGTGCTCAACTTCACTCCCGTCGTCCGCGAGAACTACCGCATCGGCGTTCCGGGCGGGGGCACGTGGCGCGAGCGCCTCAATAGCGACAGCGAAGCCTACGGCGGCAGTAACGTCGGGAACGCGGGCGCCGTCCACAGCGACGCCATCGGTCAGCATGGGCGGCCCCACTCTATCGAACTGACCCTTCCGCCCCTCGGGGCACTGGTGCTCGAATCTGCGGCATAAGCACCTCTGAGCACGCGTTGTACTATACGTGAGCAGCGTGCCGACCCCGGTCTAATGCCAATTACGAGGTCGCTCTTGTGTAGAACGCAGCAGCGATCAATTTCAGGCGTACTTTCGTCGCGACACGCCGCGGCGTGTCGCT
>CAZMDV010000391.1:0-2967 GCA_964564875.1 uncultured Salinivenus sp. | reverse complement strand
TGACGCGTCTTCGTGCCGTCCTCGGTCGTCTCGGTATTGCCGTGCATGGGATCGGAAATCCAGAGGACGGACTGCCCGGTGGCCTGCACCGCCTCGATGAGGCCGGGCAGCTGGTCGTTAATGGTGTCGGCCCCGAGGCGCGTGATGAGCGTGAGCTTGCCCGGTTCGTCTTCCGGATCGAGCGTGCGGACGAGCCGCTTGAGCCGAGAGGGCGTCATGTTCGGCCCGACCTTAAGGCCGACCGGGTTTTCGATGCCCCGCGCATACTCGACGTGGGCATTCTCGATCTGATTTGTGCGCTTGCCCACCCAGGGCAGATGCATGCCGAGGTTGTAGACGCCGTCCTTGTGCGGGACGGATCGGGAGAGCGCCTCCTCGTAGGGCAGCAACAGGGCCTCGTGGCTCGTGTAGAACGTGACGCTCTCGACGGAATCGAGCTTCTGATCGGTGACGGCCTCGAAGAAGCCGAGCGTGTCTTCGATGGCGTCGACGATGGCGTGGTACTCTTCCGCCAGCGGCGAGTGCTCCATGAAGCCGAGGTCCCAGTACTCCGGGTGCCGGAGGTCCGCAAAGCCGCCCTCGGCTAGGGCGCGCACGAGGTTGAGCGTCAGCGACGAACTGGAGTACGCCTCCACCATCCGCTGCGGATCGGGGCGGCGCGCCTCCACCGAGAACTCGGGGCCGTTAATGATGTCCCCCCGGTAGCTCGGCAGCGTGGTGTCGCCCCGCGTCTCGGTGTCTGAAGAGCGGGGCTTGGCGTACTGGCCGGCAAAGCGGCCCACCCGCACGATGCGGGTATTGAGCCCGTAGGTGAGCACGAGGCTCATTTGCATCAAAATCTTGAGCCGGCTCGTAATGACGTCGGCCCGGCAGTTGCCGAACGATTCGGCACACTCGCCGCCCTGCAGAAGGAAGCGGTCGCCCTGCGCGGCCCGGGCAATCTCGCTCTTAAGGTTCTCGACCTCCCAGGAGGTCACGAGGGGGGGCAGGGAGGAGACGTGGTCAAGCGCCTCCTCCAGCGCCGCCTCGTCCGGATACGTCGGCTGCTGGAGGGCTTCCTTTTTGCGCCAGGAGTGAAGAGACCAGTCCTGTACGGTGGGCTGAGACATAGGCGGATGGGCTCGTTCTGTGATTGAGCGATATGCGCCCTACGAACCGCGAATCTACGCGTTTCCGGGCGGACCCGTTTGGGGAAAAACGTCGAGGCATCAATGGGGACGGACCGTCCGTAACACTTCTCCGCGCGAAACCGACAGACCCGTGGGACCCGCTGCTCAGCAAATCAACACTCCTTTCGCTGTGACGACCGCAGCCGAGAAGCGCATCTTGCTCGTCGAGGATGACGACGACATTGCCGATCTGCTCGAGCTTCACCTCAGCGACGAAGGGCACCAAGTCGAGGCGGTGGGCGACGGCGACGAGGGCTTGAATCGTGCCCTGAGCGAGGACTACGATCTCATCATTCTCGACATCATGCTGCCGGGCACGGACGGGTTCGACATCTGCCGTCGCCTGCGCCAGGAAAAGTGCCCGACGCCCATCCTCATGGTGACGGCCAAGACGGAGGAGGTGGACAAGGTACTGGGGCTAGAGCTCGGGGCTGACGACTACATCACCAAGCCCTTCAGCATCCGCGAGGTGCTGGCGCGGGTCAAGGCGCTCTTTCGGCGCGTGGAGGTCGACCAGGAGGCGCAGCAAGAAGATGAGGCGGCGCCCATCAAGCTTGGGGAGCTCGTGGTGGAGCCGGAGAAACGGAAAGTGCAGGTGAACGGAGAAGTCGTTGACCTGACGAGCAAGGAGTTTGAGCTCCTCCTCCTCTTCGCCGAAAATCCCGGGCGCGCCTACAGCCGCGACGAGCTGCTCGACGAGGTGTGGGGCTACCAGTACAGCGGCTACAGCCACACCGTCAACACCCACATCAACCGCCTGCGCAACAAGATTGAGCCGTCCCCGTCCGACCCCCGATACGTGAAGACCGTGTGGGGGGTGGGATACCGGTTTGCCGAGCCGGAGGAACTGGCGGCGTAGTGCGTATTGCGTAGTGCGTATTGCGTAAGTGAACTGAAATCACGAGATACGCAATACGAAATACGCAATGCGAGAATCGCCGCAGCGCTTTGTCCCGGCCCTTACGTCTCACGCCCTCACGGTTCACGCCACGCATCAATCCCCCATGCTCAACAGCTTCTACGCCAAGCTGAGCGCCCTCTTCCTGGTCCTGATTGTGGGGCTCGGGGTGATCCTCGCCACGTTTGGGATGCGGGCGGCCCGGCAGTACGCCGACGAGGTGGAGCAGAAGCTCAATCGCACGCTGGCAGAGGAGATGGTGCCGCGCTTCGAGCCGCACCTCAAGGACAGTATCGACACCGAGGCCATCGAGGCCACGATCCAGGACATGACGGGCATCAACCGGCGGATCGAGATCTACCTGCTGGAGCGGGACGGCGACCTGAAGGCGTCCTTCGCGGTGCCCAACCCGAAGATCGAGCAGCGCTCCGTAGACCTAGAGCCCGTTCGGCGGTTCATGGAGAGCGGGGACCTGCCCATCCTGGGCGACGACCCCATGTCGGCCGGTGCGAAGAAGCCGTTTTCGGCCGCCCACATCGAGATCATGGGCCGCGAAGGGTGCTACCTCTACGTCATCTTGGGTAGCGAAAAGTACGCCTCGGTGGCCAGTATGGTAGGGGAGAGCTACATTCTGCAGACGGCGCTCTGGGGGCTTGGGCTCATGATCCTCGTCACGGCCGGCGTGGGCCTGCTGCTCTTCCGACGCCTCACGCAGCGCCTGCGCGGGATGCAGGAAGTGGTGGCCGACTTTGAACAGGGCGAGTTTGACCGCCGCGTAGAGGTGACCTCGCGCGACGAGATCGGCCGTCTCGGCGAGTGCTTCAACCGCATGGCCGACAACCTGACCGAGACGATGGAGGAGCTGCGCCAGGCCGACCGCATGCGGCGCGAGCTCGTGGC
>CAZMDV010000390.1:0-2968 GCA_964564875.1 uncultured Salinivenus sp. | reverse complement strand
CTAGAATCGTCACGTCTTTTCTTGGGTCACGGATTCTTAGGTCACGAAGTCGGCGCGTATCTGGAAATGACAGGGCTACATCGGACTGCCCCCGGCGGTTTCGCGTGTGTCTGAGGAGGCATTTGCTGCTTGTGCCGTGGGTCCGTCTTTCTGAGCAGCCTGAGTGCTGGCTGGACGCCAGCCGAGTCCTACTCCGCAACCTCATGTGCAACGAGGGTTGCCGCTTCATCCATCAGGCGCTTGAAGCGATGAGCCGTTGCGACGTTCTCGAAGACGAGCTTCCAGCGGCGGGATCCAATGCGAGAAAGTGTAAAGTTCGATGGATCAAACCCCGCCGGCACGGCGAGGTGGACCACGGCGTACATGCGTTTTTTGGTGTCGGTCGTCACGGTTACGACGCTTTCGTGACGCTCGACGTCAATCGGGATCATTGCCTTGACTGATTTTAGGGGAATCGCGGTGGAACAATTTTCTCTCCCGGCCCGAGGGGTTCCCAGAGAGGCAACGTCCGATCCTACTTTTCTTTTGGCGCCCGGATCACGGCACCGCCGCCCGAAGAAGCCTGGCGTACGGTCGCCCCCTGAGTAGGCGTCAGGGCGCGCAAAGTTGACTTGGCCTTCGCATCCGTGGGCGAGGGTGTAAGGACGACCTCCAGGCTTCCATTTGGCCCCTCCACGGTGATCGTGACCGTTTCGATCGTTGGGTTGCCGCCCTCGTCTAGCTCCTGGTCCTTGACGACGCGGAAGGTGAAGAATGTAATTCCGTCCTCCTTTACGACGTCCTCCGGACCGAATCCATCGTCGTTCTCGTCGATGATGGCTGTATCGTCAAGGGTGACTTCGGTGTTGCCGACGGCCTTTACCTTCGTGCCTTCGGCTTCGACCTGGATGCTCGTGCCGGGCGCGAGAGGATTGTTATTCTCCACGTCCCACACCGTCAAATCATAGGTTGCGCCCAGTTCCGCCGAATCCGGGTCGACGACGATTTCCGGACGCCCGGAGAAGACGACAGGAATCGTTTCGAAGATGGTGTTCTCATTTCCGGTCCCCGCAGGGTCCGGGCAGTTGTCCGGGTCCACGATTGTGTTCACGTCGTCGGTCCCAACGGTCTCCGCCCGAACGGTTCCGACTCCTCCGTCTGGAAGCGGCTCCGCAGAGGTTAGCGACACGGACCCGCGTCCCTGATCATCGGTCGCGACCGATCCTCCAATTAGTCCCGCGTTGGTGCTGAAGTAGACAGAAGTTCCCGGCACCACAGGGTTTCCGAACTTATCTCCCACGAAAACGCGAACGGGATTCGAGGCCCCGAATTCTCTCAGTCCCGGGAAGTTAAATTGCTCGGGACCGAGGCTGAAGTGACACATGTTGGGAAGGCCTCCGTGGATGGTGAGACTCACCGGCTTGGACTGAAATTCGGTCCCGTCGGGCCGTTCGGTCTGGGCCACGATCTGCACTACGCCAGCGGTCTTCCCACTCGTCACGTTTGCCGTGGCCTGACCCTGACCATCTGTTCGCACAGTGCTTGGGGTCAATGTCGCGTCGCCGGGTTGCTGAGCGAAGCGGAAGTTCACGTCGACGGCCTGATCAATCTCAATGGCCTTGCCGGTCGAATCGACGACCTGAAAGGTCACGCGTGCCGTGCTGGTCCCGCCACTCTCCTGAACTCGAATCGTGTTTGTCGACTGGTTTTGCAGGAGGATGTCTGTGGGCCGTCCCGGCTCCCGGTCTTCTTCACCTCCGATACTGAGCGTAAACTCCAGGTCACTCATCGTGCCGGCGTCGGGAGATAGCTGCCGGGTCTGGTTCACGCTCGCGCCTTCCTTGGTGACGGTGATGGTCACTTCAACCGTCTGGTCTATTTCAAGGGACTTGGAAAATCTTCCCGTCGAGTCTGTCTCGGCGGTCCGCTCGACCTCTTCTCCTGAGTCGTCCGTAAACTGATAGGTCACCAGGGCTCCTTCAACGGGGTTTGAGGACGCATCCAGCACTCGGCCGGAAACCGTGACCTCATTCTGGTTTCCCCCGCCGACATCACATCCAATTCCACTGAAAAGGACCAGTGCAGCCACTGCGGCGAGGATACAAACGCGACCGGAAAGACGGAGATAGAGACGGAACATGGGAGCTGAGAATGAATCGAGAAGCAACGCACAAATTTGAGTAGCAAGAAGCGTTCCCAATCCAAAAGCTTACTCGATCCCGTGCTTTAGGAAGACTTTTCTACTGCTCCTTTCTCTCCGAGAACACCGATCCTGTGGCTTAGGGCCTCGGGTTCCGCGGTAGACAGCTTCACGTCGAGACCCGTTCATTCGTAATTTTCCTAGATCTGCTTCCCTGCGGCCCCATGAAAGCCAACGTGCGGGGACGACTGGCGCCGAGTCTGCTTCTTCCGGTCCCGCTGGTGATCGGCACAAAATTTTACGCAGGACCAGCCCACGCACAGGTCCACGCCCCACGCGGGTGGGGTGCTCTACGTCACGCTTTGGACCGTAGCCGTGCTCCTGGTGGCCCCTCACCTCTCTTCGGGGACGGCTGGTGGTGTGCTTTTCGTAACGTGCGGGCTGGAGTTTCTACAGCTCTGGATCCACTCGCATTCCAGACGGTGCGCCGGATGTTCACCGGGCACACCCTCGTTGGGAGCACGTTCGGCTGCTGGGATCTTTTACATTACGGACTCAGAGCTTTGCTCGGGGCACTTCCGGTGCGGAACATTCGTCGGACGACTCCGGACGATTGGGGGATCCTCCCGGGCGAAGGCTCCCGCCCCACACCGAATTACATTTTTCAGGGAAGAGAAGTGTAGAAATCTCCCTTCTGATACAAATACTCCCCCTTAACCGCCCTGGCCAGCCGATTCACGGGACAGACGAAGACCGATGCAGGAACAGCGACGATTTGCGAGCACCGCAGGCCGCGGATGAGCCCGAGAAACGGCGGTCCGCTCCTTCTGCGTGACGACGACCTTCTAA
>CAZMDV010000389.1:0-2975 GCA_964564875.1 uncultured Salinivenus sp. | reverse complement strand
TCGACAACATCTCGAAGGAGGCCCGCGAGAAGCTGAGCAAGGTGGAGCCGGACAACCTGGGCCAGGCCTCGCGCGTCCCGGGCGTCCGCGCCTCCGACATCTCCGTCCTGATGGTCCTTCTCAAGAACGAAGGCGTGGAGCCGCTTCCCACGGACCGCGAGCTCGACGAGGTGGCGGGCGACGGCTTCGGTGTTTCACGTGAAACGGCGGTCGAGGTGGGGTAGGGCAAGGCGTTGAACGTGGAACGTTTCACGTGGAACGATATCTGCCCATGGGAAATCGTGTCTGGGATCCCTTTGAGCACCTCACGGCAGAGCAACGAGAGCAACTCAATCGCTACGAGGAGCAACTCCTCCGCTTCAACCAGCGCGTCAACCTGATCTCGCCGGAGACCGAGGACGCCTTCTGGACGCGGCACCTCCTGCACTGTCTGACGCTCACGGCCCGCGATTTTCCGGCGGGCAGCACCATCGTCGACTGGGGCACGGGGGGCGGACTGCCCGCGATCCCGCTGGCGATCTGCTGCCCGCAGGTGACAGTCGTCGGCGTTGACTCGGTGGGCAAAAAAGTGCGGGCTGTGCGCACGATCGCGCGGCGGCTGGGGCTCGACAATTGTTTCACGTGGAACGGGCGGGCGGAGGAGTGGACCGGCGAGGCGCACTACTCAGTCTCCCGTGCCACGGCCCCGCTCGCCACCCTCTGGCGGTGGCACCGCCGCGTCGCCGTGTCGCTGGTCGACGCGCCGGGGAACGACGCGTGGCCGCCGGGCCTCCTGGCCCTCAAGGGTGGCGACCTGAGCGACGAGATCGCAGACCTCCGCGCGGCGGATCCGGACGTGGACGTCGGGCGACATCCGCTGGAGGACCTTCTCGGGCGGAACGGCTTCTTCGCGGAGAAAGAGATTGTGGCCGTGCGGTCGTAGCGCTATGTTTCACGTGGAACGTCGCGCTCCCTGTCGGGGGTGAACTGTCGCACGACTTCCTCACGTCCATGGGCCGCACAATGATGAATACCGCCATCGGGCTCGCGGTCGCCTACGGCGCGGTCGTCGGGCTCGCCTTTGCCTTTCAGGACCAGCTCCTCTTCCAGCCCAGCAGCCGCCTCCTCGCCACCCCCGACGATGCGGGGATGGACTACGAGACCGTGCGCCTCGACACCGACGACGGCGAGTCCCTCCACGGCTGGTGGATCCCCGCGCCTGATGTTTCACGTGGAACGTTGCTCTTTTTCCACGGCAACGCGGGCAACATCTCAGGGCGACTGGAGAGCGTGCAGCAGTTTCGTCAGTTGGGGCTCAATGTCTTGATCGTGGACTACCGCGGATATGGGCAGAGCACCGGCTCGCCCTCCGAGGAAGGAATTTATCGCGACGCCGAGGCATGCTGGCGGTACCTTATGGAGACGCAAGGCGTTGCGCCCCAAAAGGTTGTGGTCTTTGGACGGTCGATGGGCGGCGGGCCCACCACGTGGCTCGCGGCGCGGGAACAGCCCGGCGCGGTCATCCTGGAGTCCGTGTTCACGAACGTGCCGGACGTAGGGGCACACCACTACTCGTTTCTGCCAGTGCGGGCCCTCGCCACGAATCAGTTCGACAGTGAGTCTCGGGTATCACAGGTCGACGCGCCGAAACTCTTCATCCACAGCCGGAAGGACCGCGTGGTACCCTTTGAGTTGGGGCGACAGGTTTACGAGGCGGCCGCGGAGCCGAAGCAGTTCCTCGAGATCGATGGCGGACACAACGATGGCTTTCTGGTGTCGGCGGAGACGTACCTACAGACCATCGACAGTTTTCTCTCGGATCATCTCTCCACGGTCTCCTGATCTGACTGCGGCCACTTTTGCGGATTCGTGCGGATGTAGCGACGGATGCGGCGAAGCTCGCCACGATTCCGCACGATGTGGTCGTGGAAGCTCGACTGCCACACCGTTTCGCCCGAAGTGCCCCGCTTCTCGTTGATGCGGCGGGTGACGGTTGCTTTGAAGCATCCCATGATGGTGGAAAGAGTACGGGCCCGACGCTTTTCTAGGCCGGGTGGAAGCTCTGAAGCGGTCGCGAGATGCATCTCGCGACCCTTCTCCCCAGGGCCTTCCTCATCCAAGTGAGTCGGATCGGTATCTCTTTCCTCGGATTGCCGCGCCTCGCGACTTTCCTTCCCCTTTGAGCGAGCCTCGCGGTTTCCCTCTCGCTTCGAGGCGACGTCGGTGTGGCGTATCCAAAGGAGGCCATGAACGTGATCGGGCATCACGACGAAGGCGTCCAGCGAGACCTCATCTCGGAGTTCTCCGGTGCGAGTCCATTCCTCAGCCACGACTTTGCCGAAGGCATTGAGGTACATCCGACTCCGCTCGACCACGCCGAAGAGAGGCACCCTCTTCCTCGTGTTTGTCGCCGCGAAGTACGCCCTACCGCGGTAGTCGTGATGGTCAGCTCTGCGCGAGCGGGCATCGGGCGAAGGATTAATGAACCGTTTCATGAGGCATCAGGAGGCAAGGCGGGGAGAGGCTTTCTCCTGTAGCGACCTGCTTCAACCCTTTTATAACGTCGATGAGCGCGACTCCCCTACTTCATCCTCCGTCTACGCACTGAGTTATGCATTCGCTTTAGAACTCTACGGTCCGCCATGCGACACAGCGTATCCATTCGTGACGAAATTGGGGAGGCGGCCGAGGCGGTGGCCGACGAGGAAGGTCTTTCGATCAGCGAGTTTTACGCCCGGGCGGCCAAGGCATATCTGAAGCGGATCCGTCGCCGCCGCGCGATCGACGATCTGGACCGGCGGACCGGCACAATCGAGGTTCAAGGGGATCTCGATAAGGTGCTTCGCGACATTCGGGAGGAGGACCCAGCCCGTTCCACGTGAAACGCCCCTCGTTGGGACCTGGAATCACGCCTCTACGGTGGCGACGGTCTCCGTCTCTTCCAGCAGGAGGTGCTCCATTACTGAAAGCGCCTCGTCGAGCGTCGACACGTCCTG
>CAZMDV010000388.1:1692-2976 GCA_964564875.1 uncultured Salinivenus sp. | reverse complement strand
CGCTCGACCATGCGGTCGTCGCGCGTCAGGTAGCCCGCGTCGCGGAGTGGCCCGCGCAGCTCCTCGTCGTACTTGACGAGTGCCCGGGCGATGCCGAGCCGAATGGCCTCGGCTTGGCCGGTGAGGCCACCGCCGGAGGCATTCACCTTCACGTTGAACTGACCAATCGTGTCGGTCACGTCGAACGGCTGGTCGAGCGTCCGGCGGCGCCACGCGATCGGAAAGTAGTCTTCGGCGTCGCGTTCGTTGATGACGAAGCTGGAGCCGTCACCCGGACGCAAGTACACGCGGGCCGTAGACGTCTTGCGGCGCCCAATGGCCTGGTACTGAGTCATCTTGGGCATGGTAGAAGTCGGGATTTCGGAAATAGGACGTCGAGGATCGAGGCCGAGGTGGCATGCCGGTCGGCGGCGCTACGCGTTCTCGAGCGGTTCGGGCTGCTGGGCCTCATGCGGATGATCCGGACCGGCGTACACGCGCAGCTTCTTGAACATGTCCCGCCCGAGGGAACCGCTGGGAATCATGCCCCGCACGGCCTGCTCGATGATATATTCGGGCTTCTTCTCCCGCACCTCCTCGGGGCTTTCGTGCTGATCCCCGCCCGGATACCCACTGTACTCGTGGTACGTTTTCTGCTGCTCCTTGTCGCCTGTGAAGCGAGCCTTTTCAGCATTCACCACAATAACGTGATCGCCTGTGTCCACGTGGGGCGTGTAAGTGGGCTTGTGCTTGCCGCGTAGCACGTGAGCGATGCGGGAGGCGATGCGGCCCACGATCTCATCCGTGGCGTCCACGACGTACCAGTCGCGGTCCACGTTGCTGGGCTTGGCGTTGTACGTCTTGAAACTTTGCGGGTCCATCGGTGAGATTCGTCGCTTGACGCGGGGTACCGGAAGAGGAACGAGGGCGCGCGAGAGAACACAGATCCCGATTGATCCGGGGCAAGGGAGGCCCCATCGGAGAACCAAAGTTCCCCAGGCTTCGGGGAAAGCCTGTGCGCCGCTCGAAGTGCAGGGAAGAGAAGGAAGCGGCGGTGGAGGCGCCAGTTCTCTCCACATCTCTGTATCTGAAGATTTATTTCAGTCACTGTGGCACGTGCGAGGGAAGGCCAGGTTTTCTAGCCTGTGCGGATTCCCTCAATCTTGACGCAGGTTGGAGGGGGTATGGAGACGGAAGCATGGAGAAGGAGGGAGGGGCAAGGCATGGCCGCGCTCGGGACGCTCTCATCACTGGGGAGACTAGATTTGGGACAGTTCTCCGGGGTCGTTTGCCCGTAATCGGCAA
>CAZMDV010000388.1:0-1592 GCA_964564875.1 uncultured Salinivenus sp. | reverse complement strand
GTAATCGGCAAGAGGCGAAGGAACCCTGGGGCGTTCCCATCATTTCATGCTGTTCTGTTCAAAACTCCCATCCCGGCGTTATGCTGACGATCGACATTTCTTCCCTGTCACCGGGGATCCACCATCTGGACTTGGCCCCGTCTGCCAGCCGGGTCAACCTGGACCCGTCCACGTTCGAGGACATTCAGGTCGACGTCAAGCTACAGTACCACCACGACCGCATTCTCGTGAAGCTGTACGCGACGGCCACGGCCGAGCTGACGTGCGATCGCACCCTTCAGCCCTACGAGCAGGACATTGAAGGCGAATACAGCGTGCTCTTCGGCCCGCCGTCCATGGTGGGGCAGGAGGGGGAAGAGTTCGAAGAGGTCCGGCCCCTCGACCCGACCGATCAGGAACTTGACCTTACGGACGTGGTCCGCGACACGCTCCTGCTCTCCATTCCACAGCGCCGCATTGCCCCGGGGGCCGAGGAGGAGCCCATTGATCGAGAATTTGGGACCACCGAAGAGGACGCCGAGGAGAAACCCGTCGATCCGCGCTGGAGCGACCTGCAGAAGCTCAAGGAGGGCGAATAGCGGTCTGACGTCCGCGTCGAGGTCGTCTCTGGGGTATAAATTCTGAGCGAAATGAGGTCGGGCCTCTGAACACCGGGATGGATCCTCTCATCACAAGGGGGCCGCTCCCGTTTACGATTTGGTTTTTCTTGCTGCGACTGAAACGTAGGATCTGCTCACCGTTCCGAAAGACTGAGCCATGGCTGTCCCGAAACGCCGACATTCGAAGTCCCGCACTCAGAAGCGCCGCTCGACCTACTACAACGAGCTGGAACCGCCCCAGCTCATGGATTGCAACAACTGTGGGAATCCGAAGGTCATGCACCGAGTGTGCAAGCACTGTGGGTACTACCGCGGCCGACAGGTGATGGAGCCGTCTGAGGAAATGGTGGCATAGCTAGACCGTCCTCTCTGCTCCTCGATCCCTGCCTGCGCTGGAACAGGCGTGACGCTCCCGCTCCGGGGCCCCTCCTGGCACTGAAATCGCCAGACCGGACTGGGAGCATTTTTTTGTCGGGTCTTCGTTCCATGAATGGGAGTGGGCTCGGCGATTGTCGCTGCGTACGCCTATATTCCCTCCAGATTGCCGTCTTATTTTCTAGGCCGAACGCGCTCTCGTCCATCTGCAATGCTCGGCCTCTAGAGCGGCGGCGTTCAGGCTTTTTCTCGGCACACACGCTCTGGCAGACACCCCGACGGTTTGTATGGCAGCATCGCGTATCGCAGTGGATGCAATGGGAGGCGACGAGGCCCCGGAAGCGGTCGTCAAGGGTGCCGTTCAAGCCCTCCGTCACACTGAGGAGGAGATGGCGGTTCTCCTCGTAGGGCCCGATGAACGGCTTCAAGACATCCTCGACGCGCATTCAGACACACCGGCGGCCCTCCGCATCATTGACGCCCCCGAGGTGATTGGCATGGGCGAGGCGCCGTCGACTGCCGTCAAGCAGAAGACGAACTCTTCCATCCACCGGGGCCTCGCGGCCCACCACGACGGACAGGCCGACGCCTTCGTGAGTGCCGGCAACACGGGGGCCA
>CAZMDV010000387.1:0-2981 GCA_964564875.1 uncultured Salinivenus sp. | reverse complement strand
GAGAAACGACTCCGTCTCTTCGACCTCCAGGAGCACCCGGTCCACGCGCTGTCCCCCGTCGATCTCGTAGGTCCAGTGCCCGAGCACGTCGTACGTGTCGTCGGGCACCTCGAGGGGAGCATCCTCGTTGGAATGGTAGATGTCGACCAGTCGGAGGGCCATACGGACAGCAAGCGCAGGACGAAATAGAGGTCGAGAAGTCGCTCGGCCGAAGGATAACCATGACGGGGCCGCTCGTCCAGTCGACCGCCGCGGTCTCGCCGAAGACCTATCGTCGCCCCCCAACAAAAAAGGGACGCAGGGCGACCGGACTTCCGGTCTCGCCTGCGTCCCTGTATCGAATACTCACGGTCGCCGAAATGTCGACGAGGGATCCGTTAGAAGTAGATGCCGATGTTCACGTTGAAGGCCGTGCGCCACTCGTTGTCGCTCTGCTCCGCCAGCGCACTCGAGAAGGTACCGTCGAACGGTTGGTTGAACGGATGACCCTTGCTGACAATCAGGTCCGTGTATACGAACAGCGGGCCCGCTGAGGTCAGCACGCCGATGTCGTGCATGGCGTTGTCGTTCCAGCCGTCGACCTCCTTCGTCACGAGGCTAAAGTCGTAGTATGGTTTGAACTCGGAGACCGGCCCCACGTCGACCGGGATGTGATAGGCCAAGCTCGACGAGTACACGTCGACCTCGCTGGCCACACGGTTTGGTGAGCCATATGCGCCCATGATGACGAAGTCCTCATTCGCATCATCCGGTACGGGTGGGTTCATCTCTTGCTGAGCGAACTGAAGCTTCGCATCAAATCCTCCGTAGCGGCCTCGGAGGTGCACAGCATACGCGGCATGCCAATCAGTCTCACCTGATCCGGTGACGTCAGTAGTGAAGTCGCTATCCCCTCGACTAATTAACTGACCCCGCTGTCCGGATACGCCAAACTTCGTGAACCCCAAATCGCCATGGTCGAAGGTACGGGCGACCTTGATGTTAAACTGGTTCTGCTCACTAATCCCTCGGGTGCTAATGTAGCTGGCGTTAGTGGTCGGGACGACATCGTACGAGTAACGAGCAGCGTTGGCAGTTCCAAAGAATGTCGTCTGCTCAGCGTTCATGTAGTAGGCACCCTGAATATCCCAGCCGTTAGCCTGGTACACCGCCTTGATGCCAGCATCGTAATCATCCTCTAAGCCAACGTAGTAGCTGAAGTTGAAGAACCAGCTACTGGAGGCGTACGGCTGAATGCCGAACGGGACCTGACTGACACCAACCTGGATCTGGCGGGCATCACTGAATTCGTACCCGACCCAGCCGTGGTGAAGGTAGTTTCCTCCGAAAGACTCAGGGTAGAAGGCATATTCGAAGTCAAAGAGAAGATCTCCGTAGGAGCCGTTCGCACCGATGCGGAAGGTATCGAAGGTGAACCCACCATTCCCAAGTTCAAGGTCGGCGTATCGCTCGAACTGAGTATCGGTGTCGGCACCGTAGGCTCGAAAGAGCGCGTTGAAGCGGAGCGAGCCATTGACGCTCACGTCGAGGGTCGGCCCATCGTCCTGTGGGGCCGCGTCGGCATCCCCGTTCATGCTCTCCCACGCATTCACGACCAGGGAGTCATCGGAGCTATCGGGCGGAGCTACCGGATCATCCGCGAGGGCGGAAGCCCCCGGCAGCACGAGCCCAGCAGTGAGCATGAGCGACAAAAGAGACGTAGCAAAACGATTCATGTGTGGTAGACAAAACTTGTGAGGAAAAGTGTGTAGAGCGTAGCGTCTTTCTAATTCAGCCTTGGGTTGATCCCAAGTGATCGTGTAAATTGATGCAAGAGATGACAACAATTCCTTGGACCCACAGTAATCTCTGCAGGGCCCATCTTCCCCGTACAAAACCCCCGACCACGGCAGAGTGGCCGGGGGCGACTTCCGACGGGATTGTGCGACGCAGGTTACGTGCTCTGATCACGCGAGAACGTGGCGTCATCCGGCAGCGTCTCCACCGGCCCCTCGGAGGCGGCACACTCGTCGGTCTGCTCCATCCACTGGCTCACCAAACCATCGGCATTGTTCTCAATCCACTGGGCCGCGGCCTCCTGCTTGCTCATCTCACCGCGATTGCGAAAGTCATCCATGAGGCTTTCGATTTGCTCATCGTTGACCTCCGAAATCTTGAGGAAGCAGGCAGCTTCCTTCGGAAACTCCTCCACGAACTCATTATCGACGATTTTGAACACATCCTCCGGATCGCCAAAGACCGGAGACTGGCCGGTTTGTGCCCCCTCCAGGTACTTTAGGTCGAACGAGCCCCACTTCCAGTGTGGATACCAGCCCGTCACCACGATGGGCTCCTCTTTCTCAATAGCGCTTTCGAGGGCCTGCCACGTGGCCGGGCCGCTCGACGCCACTACCGAAAATCCTTCGAGGTCATTGTTCTCAAGAATCTGGCGGGTCTGGTCATTTACCGCCGCGCCGGACTCGATGCCGTTGATTTCCCCATCGAGTTCATCCCGGAAGTTCTCCAGCTCCGAGACATGGGTGATGTCCATGTACTCGGGCACGGTGAGTCCCACCGATGTGCCCTTGTAGGTATACCCCAGCTTATTAGCGTCGCTTTGGGCCTTGCCCCAGGGCTCCTGGTGGGTGGTGGGGAGCCACGCCTCGTTGAAGTAGTCGCGGTCCCCGTCGGCCACGGACGAAAAGGCAATGCCGCCGCCGCCCACTTCACGGACATCAACCTCCATGTCGTAGCGATTTTCGAGGATCTGCTCCTGGACGTAGGTGAACGCCATTCCCTCGATCCAGTTGACGGTGACCATGTTCATCTCGCGCGATACATCCTCGCCGTCGCCTCCTCCACAGCCAGCGAGGCCGATTCCGAGAAGGCCGACTGCCGCAAACACGGCGATAAACGAGCGTAGTGACGTAGAAAAAAGCTTCATAGCAGGGTCGTACTTGTTGATTGATAGCGTTGAAGTCGTGCAGCGAAGCGTGTAAGAG
>CAZMDV010000386.1:0-2986 GCA_964564875.1 uncultured Salinivenus sp. | reverse complement strand
CCTCAAGCTGAGAGATCCGCGAAGCGTCACGTTCACGCGGAGCGGGCCGCGCGTTCCCGTTCCTCTCGATCTGCACGCGGGGAGCCGCGACTGAACGGCCCCGTTCTTCTGGTGCAACCGGTCTAGGGGCGGCCAGAACGGGAGGGCGTGGATCCCCCGCCTTGGGCGATTCTCGGGGGAATTCCGAAGAACCGTGCATCGCCTCCGGCGGAAAAGCAGGTCGTGCAATCGGGGCCTCATTCGAGGCGTTCAAATCCGAGGTGTTCAAACCGAAAAAAGAAACGATTCGTCATGAAAGACGCGATGCTCCCGGCGGACTTCTTCGACCGCGCCGTCGACCTCTACGACGATGTCGTTGGCGTGGTGGCAGACGATGGCACGGCGTAAACCTACGGGAAGTTCGGCGAGCGGGTGAACCGCCTGTCGAACGCGCTCGCCGGGTCGCTCCTGAATCTGGAGACGCAGAAGGCAACCGCGTAGCCCCTATCGGGCACAGGTTGCCGAAAAACAGGACGCGCCGAGCGGCGTGTTGCCGTTTCTGGAACGGTCCTTGTCGCTGACGGTCGTGAGGACCCAGGCATTCATAATAATCACGCCGGGAAGTCGTTTGGGCTGGTGCCATGCCTTTGCTTCCCGGCACTGCCAATGATCTGGACAGCGCATGCAGCCTACCGACGAAGAATTGGTCACGGCGTACCTGGAGGAGGACGATGAGCAGGCCTTTCAGCAGCTCGTTGAACGCCACCAGGACCGTATCTTCGGCTATCTCATGGGCATGGTGAAGAACCGGGCGGTGGCCAATGACCTTTTCCAGGAGACATTCGAGCGCGTGATCAAAGCCATGCAGGGCCAGCGCGGCTCCTACGACCCGCAGGGGCAGTGGCTGAGTTGGGTCATGAGCATCGCGCGCAACGCGGCGATCGACCATACCCGACGACAGAAGAAGTGGAAAGAGGTGCCCCAGAAAGAGGACGACGGGCGTTCCTTCTGGGACACACTCGAGGACGATTCCCCTTACGCCGACGAGCAGCTCCACCGTGCCGAGCAGCGAGAATGGCTCGACGAACACATCGAGCAGCTTGCGCCCGAACAGCGGGAGGTCCTGCTCCTGCGGCAAGAGACCGATCTCACCTTCCGGGAGATTGCCGAACTCCAGGATGTCTCCATCAATACGGCCCTCGGCCGCATGCGCTACGCCCTCAAGAACCTGCGCAAGATGATGGAGGCCTCCAACGAGACGGCCCTCGTCGGTACGCTCGATACGTGACCGTTGTGCCGGCGTAGACTGCCCTTCACAAGACCGACTCCTCACCCAATGGACGACACGCTACGCCTCATTCAGTATCTGTACGACGAGGAGATCGACGATGCGGCGATTGCGCGTCGGTTGTCCGAAGACGAAGACCTGTACCGTGAGTATGAGCGCCTGCGAGCGACGAAAAAACGCCTGGACGAGCGCCCGTCCCGCCGGCCCGATTCGGCCGTCGTGGACCGCGTCGTGGAGGAAGCCCGGTCGGCCACGCAGAACGGTTCTCCCTCTCCTCGTCGCAACGGAGACCGGTCGGCCCACCCGCCGACCCGGACGTGGAGCCACCGCCTGCAGACCGCCAGTGCCGCGCTCGCGCTTTTGCTCCTGGTCGGGCTCGGATGGTGGCAGTTGCCCACCACGTCCGACACGTCGACCGCGGTGCCTTCCTCCGAGACGGCCCAGCGAACCCCTCCGGCCCCCGCCGAGGCCCGTGATGGCAGGGCGGAGAGGGTGCCGGCATGGGACGACAGTGACGAACTGGTGCGTATCCACCGCCGCATCGAGCGGCTACGGACCCACAGCACGCCGGACCGGTGGGGAACCCTCCAACGGGTCGACCAAAGCCGGCCCTGACGCCTGATTCCCTCCCCTCGCGAGAGCTCGTCTCGTGCATCCCGTTTTCATTTCGTCCCTACGTCGATGATGTCCCTGCGCTGTTTGGAGCCTCCACGTTGCCTCGTTCTGGGCCTTGCCCTCGGACTTCTTCTGTGGGGAATGTTAGGTCCGGTCGCGTCGGCCCAGCAGACTCGCACCCTTAACATCCGCGACGGCACGGTCTACGTCGATGGAACGCCCCTCTCGGAAGACCAACTGCCAGACAGCCTGAACCTACAGGGGATCGACGCACGCTACCGCTTCCTGGGCATTCAGCGCCCGGTCATCGAGCTCAATGACCGGTTGTTTGCTGTCGAGGACGGCCTGACGCCGGTCACCGAAGAAGAGGTGCGAGAGCAGCGGGCCTCTGTCATTCTGGGAAGCGGACGGACGCACTCCCCCTCCTCGCAATCCATGCGCCGAGAGCCTGCCGCAGATCAGGGGGGCTCCGCAAGGCGAGAGCCTTCCGCAAGTCAAGTGCCCCCTGCAAGCCGAGAGCCCCCCGCTCGTCCCGAGGTGGAGCATCGGCAGTACCTGAACGCGTTGCGGCGCTCAAGTCGCGAGCTTTACGAGCGCCTCCAGCGTGAGCATCGAATGGAGCAGAATGCCCGGGACCTTGCCCGCACCATCCGGCTACTGCCGGCGGGGCCGGAACGCCGAGGGCGGATCGACACGCTCCGCGCCATGCTCGGAGACATCTTTGCACTTAAGCAAGAAAATCGGCGACGGGAGATCGAGCGCCTCCGGCAGCAGATTCGAAAACTGCAGAAGAACCTTCAAACGCGAGAGCAGATGCGCGATCGCATGATCGACCGGCACCTCCGGCGGCTCGTTGACTCCACGCGTGGGCGGTAGCACTCTCCAGGTCTCCGTCGCCCCATTCCGGCTGGCTGCCCGTCAAAAGATCTGGATGCTGATCGTGCAGGCTTGGTCTTCTTGAGGCCCCGCGGGGCACTTCCACGTCGAGACAGGGCTGCGTCACCCTCGAGTGAAGACCTCGGCCCTGATTGGAACGGACGGGGCTTTGTCCGAACGAGTGAAGAAACGATGGGTTAATCTCGTTGAAAAGAGACAAACAATCAC
>CAZMDV010000385.1:0-2987 GCA_964564875.1 uncultured Salinivenus sp. | reverse complement strand
TTTCGGACATTGGGTAGTTCTCGGACAGGTGCGTGAGCGGCTCGGCCCCGCCGAGCACGCGGAGGGTGTTCTTCAGGCGGAAGTGCTGGATGAAGAGATCATGCTCGCGCACATGCCCCTCGATAACGTGGGGACTCTTGAAGTAGAACGAGAGCCACTCCTGAATCCCCTCACGCCCGCTGCGCTGCGCGAGGTCGAGGAAGAGGGCCAGGTCCAGCACGATGGGCGCCGCGAGAATAGAATCGCGGCAGAGGAAGTCGAGCTTGATCTGCATCGGGTAGTTGAGCCACCCGAAGATGTCGATGTTGTCCCAGCCCTCCTTCGCGTCGCCCCGGGGCGGGTAGTAGTTGATCGAGACCTTGTGGTGCAGATCCTCGTACAGGTCGTCGTACTTCTCCGGCTGCAGAATCGTCCCGAGCACCCCCGACTTGGTGACCTCCTTCGCCCGAAAGCTCGAATCGTCTTCGAGCACCTCGCCGTCGCGGTTCCCCAGAATGTTGGTCGAGAACCAGCCCTCGATGCCGAGCATGCGCGCCTTCATGCCGGGGGCCAGGATCGTCTTCATCAGCGTCTGGCCGGTCTTGAAGTCCTTGCCGGCGATGGGCACGTCGTTCTTCTCGGCCAGCTGCTCCAGGGCCGGAATGTCGGCCGAGAGGTTGGGCGCGCCGTTGGCGTAGGCCACCCCTTCTTTGAGGGCCGCGTAGGCGTAGAGCTGAGAGGGGGCGATGGACGGATCGTTGTTCTCCATGCCCTCCTCGAACTTCTCGATCGAGAGGTGGCACTCGGAGGGCTTCATGTAGATCTCCGTGGAGCCGCACCAGATCATGACGGCGCGGGCCGCATCGGTCTCCTCCATGCGCTGGCGGATGTCGGCGCGGAGGGCCTCGGCCAGGTCTTTCTTCGTGGCCCCCTGCTTCACGTTGGGCCCGTCAAGGCGCTTGACGTACTCTTTGCTGAAGGCGGCCGACATCGGCTCGATGGTGTGGAGAAAGTCCTCCAACGGGGCCAGGTCCTCTTGATCGAGCACCTCAGCGCGCGCGGCGGCCTCGTAGGCGTCGTCGTCGAACACGTCCCACGCCCCGAACTCGAGGTCCTCCAGCGGCGCCAGGTCGACGAAGTCTTTGATGAGTGGGCTCCGGTGCTCGGAGCGCCGGCCTAGGCGAATGGTTTGCATCTGTGAGAGGGAACCAATGGGTTTGGCCTCTCCTCGGCGAATGGCCTCTACGCCGGCGATAAACGTGGTCGCAACGGCGCCAAGCCCAGGGGTAAGGACCAGAAGCTTGCCGTCGTGGGGCGTAATGTCGGGGTCAGGGGTGCTGTCGGACATCAAATGATCGGAGTGGTTCGGGTTCGAATGGGGTGGGGCGGCCTCCCTGCCCGATCAACTCGGGCCTCTCGGAGGGGGGCGGACTGGGAGCCGGAACACACGTACTCGGAGGGGAAGACCCGGTCTTTTCGGGGACTGAAAATGAGCCTATCTAACATAGACGCATCAGGGACGCCAAAGGTAACACGGACGAACTGGGGTGGCGGTGCCAAGGACGACGGGAATTCCTTCTTCCTCAGAAAACGGAGTGGAACAACGGTTACGGATCAAGGAATTTGCGCGCTCGGGCATTCTCAGGAGGAATGACGTTGGGGGAACGGTTCTCAACGAGGGCCTGCACCGTTTCCCAGATTCGCTCGCAGTTTCGCCCGTCGCCCCCGAGCATGTGCTCGTCCAGGAACGCCTGAGCCGCGTCGCGGCAGCAGTCGGGGTCGGCCAGGGCCTGCTCGACCTGCGCGAGGAGCTGCTCAAAATCGTGGGCCAGGAGCCCGCCGTGCTCCTCGGGGGGCAGCTTCCAGATGTGGCGGGCCGACTCGACCTCGCTCTCCAGCACCCCCGCAAACGTGTAGGTGCGCGACATGAAGGCTTCGTCGGCGTCGGCCACGGGGTAGACGTGGATGGTGGGGCGGCCGGTGGCGTAGAAGAGGTTGGCGATGCTGCTGTAGTTGGTAATGAGCGCGTCCGCCACCTGCAGGTCGAGATAGTTGTCCGGATACCGGTCCTTGTACTTCAGCATCACGTGCTCGTGGCGGGCGGCCAGGTCGTCGAGCATCGCGCGGTAGTCGGCCTCAAACCGGTAGGAGTCGTGCAGGCGCAGGATGACGTTGGCGCCCTGCTCTCCGATGTGGCGCACGAGGCGGTCGATGAGGTCCGCGTCGGTGCCCCAGTGCTCAAACACCTCGCCATAGTGCCAGGTGGGCGCCACGAGAACCGTGGGCGTATCGGCGACGTCGAAGGGATAGTACGGCTGGGCCCGGGAGCGGTCCATGGGCGTCCGTAGATCGTCGTGGCTGGCCGCGCCCAGGAGATGACAGTTGTCGGGATGGAGGCCCGTCACCTCCGTCCGGTGCTTCTTGTCCCACGGCCCGAAGCACTGCCAGGCGAAGTCGGGGTTGGGCTCGCGCACGTCGCCCCAGGTGCGCCGCAGCGACCGGTGCAGCCACCAGAGCTCGTCCTCGCTGTCGGGCCCCTTCCACCCAAAGCCGTGCCACAGCATCAAGGCCTTCGGGGCGGTGCGGAGGAAGGGCGTGCGGTTGTCCATGATGGTGACGTCCGCCTCGAAGCCGGGCACGCCGAGGGCGTGGTGCCAGAACCGTCGCTCGACGAGCTCCGCGTCGAGGGGGTACAACTCGTGCACGCCCTGGCGCCGGAAGCGGTCCGGGTCGTCCATGACGACCTTGACGGTTACGCCAGGGCGGTCGTCGAGAAACTTTGTGAAGCTCCACAGGTCCGCGCCGAACGTCGTCGCCCAAACCAGTACGTTCATCGGTGAGGAAGACGCAGGAAAGAGAATCGGGGCGGTGGCCTGAGCTCCACAGGGCGGAGCCTACCCGGGCCGGCGTCGGTTTCGTGCACTCACCACATCTGAATGCAAGCGTCCCAAATGGGTTCTTCCGGCCCACGATGCCGATAAGCGGGGAGCAACGCCGGAGGACTGTTG
>CAZMDV010000384.1:0-2991 GCA_964564875.1 uncultured Salinivenus sp. | reverse complement strand
TTTCCCGACGGGAGGCAGAAATCAGCGGTCCACCAGGGGAACTCGGAGAGCTAGTCCTCAATCCACACAGTCTTGGCGTTTACGAACTCCCGGATGCCGTGGTGGGATAACTCGCGGCCATAGCCACTTTCTTTGATTCCCCCGAACGGGAGGCGCGGATCGCTCTTCGTCATCTCATTTACGAATGCGCAGCCCACCTCGAGATCCCGGGCCATCCGCTCCCCCTTCTCGGCGTCCTCGGTGAAAATGCTCCCCCCGAGGCCAAACCGCGTGTCGTTGGCCAAGGCCAGGGCGTGCTCGGCGTCGTCCGCCGCTACGAGGGACACGACTGGCCCAAAGATCTCTTCCTCGAACGCCACCGTGCCGGGCTCTACGTTGGCGAGGACAGTGGGGGCGTAGAAAAATCCGTCCCGTTCGAGGGTGTGGCCCCCGGCAAGCGCAACGGCCCCCTGACCGATGGCACGCTCCACCTGATCGTGAATGTCGTCGCGGAGGTCTTTCCGGGCCATCGGCCCGATGTCCGTGTGGGCGTCCGTCGGGGCTCCGACCGTGAGGGCCTCGACCTCTTCGACCAGACGGTTCGTGAAGTCATCGAGCACCGGACGCTCGACGATGAATCGCTTCGCGGCGATACAGCTCTGCCCGTTGTTCTGCATGCGCGCCGTACAACCGACCGAAGCGGCGGCGTCGAGATCCGCGTCGGCGCATACGATGAAGGGATCGGAGCCCCCGAGCTCCAGCACCGTCGGCTTCACCTGGGCCGCGGCCTGCCGGGCGACGGCCTTTCCGGCGGCGACACTTCCGGTGAGGGTGGCGCCCTGGACCCGCGGATCCTCGAGCACGTCCCCCACGGCCCCCTCGTCCACCTGGAGCACCTGGAGCTCGTGGTCCGTGAAGCCGGCCTCTCGAAGTACCGCCTCGATGGCCTGGGCGCAGCCCGTCACGTTGGGGGCGTGCTTCAGGAGCACGGAATTGCCGGCCATGAGGGCCGGTGCACCGAAGCGAAAGAGCTGCCAGAACGGAAAATTCCAGGGCATGACGGCCAGGATCGGCCCGAGCGGCTCGTAGGCCACGTAGCTCTTCTGAGCGCCCGTCTCGACAGACTCATCGGCGAGAAAGTCGGCGCCGTGCTCGGCGTAGTACCGGCAGACCCAGGCACACTTCTCGGCCTCGGCTTGTCCCTGCGCGAGGGGCTTGCCCATCTCCCTCGTCATGAGTGCCCCGTAGGAGTGGGCCTTCTCTTCCAGGAGGTCGGCGGCGCGCCCCAACCGCTCGGCCCGCTCCGAAACGGACCGCTCCCGATTCGCGGCGAACCCCGAGGCGGCCCGGTCGAGCCGCTGGTTCACCTCGTCGTCTGTGTGCAGGGGATACTGTTCGATCTCTTCACCGGTGGCAGGATTGATGGACGTCAACGACATGGGAGAACGGACTGTGGTTGGAAAATGTAGTTACGATGGTGTTTGCACGACTGTCCGCCGATGGGTGATCCTATCCCGCGACCCGCTACAGCCCCCGTCCCAAAGCGTCCTGGGATCGGTGTCTTCGTCGAGTCCTCGAAATCTCGCGAGCCCGGTCTCCGTTAGCAGAATTGCTGGCGCCAACAACTGGCTGACTCTCTTCCCGAATGAGCGATCCTCCTTTTCCCCCCGACGCCCGCGTCTCTCGACGGACAGTCGAGCAACTGGTGGGCCGTCCCATCGATGACCTCTCCCTCTACCGGCGGGCCCTTACGCACCGCTCTTTTCTCCGGGTCCATCCGGAGTATGCTCTCCAATCAAACGAGCGCCTCGAATTCCTGGGCGACGCCCTCCTCGACCTCTTCATTAGCGAGGTCCTGTACGATCGCTTTCCGGACAAAGCCGAAGGATCTCTCACCCGGCTCCGGGCACGTCTCGTCAGCGAGCGCCCTCTCGCCACCTATGCCCGTCACATGAACCTGGGGAACCGTCTCCTCATGAGCGAGAACGCGGCTGAGGGCGGGGGACGCGACAACCCGAGCATCCTGGCCGATGCGTTCGAGGCCCTCGTCGGGGCCGTGTACCGGGACCAGGGGTATGAGGCTGCCTACGCGTTCGTCCACGAGCAGGTGCTCGACCCGTTTGATCTGATGGACGTGGCGGCCCGGGACGAAAATTACAAGAGCCAACTCCTCGAATACATGCAGGCCCGGGCCCGGCCTCAGCCCACCTACCGGGTCGTGCAGGAGAAAGGCCCGAGCCACGACAAGACGTTTACGGTGGAGGTGCGGGTGGGAGAGACTGCTTATGAGCAGGGCACCGCTGGCAGTAAGCAGGAGGCCGAGCAGCAGGCCGCCCGCCGGACCCTGGAGCGGCTTCAGGTGGAAGAGACGGCGTCGTAGGTCCTCTGGACATGCCGCCAATGCCTCCGACGAGGACGTGGCACGAGCCCCTCTCCCCCCGAGTCCGCGGAGGCCCTAACGGCGAACGGCCCCCAGTGCATATTCCCCCCTGCTCTACACGGCCCGACCGCGTTCTTCTTCACCCGACGACACTCTTCCCCGATGCCTTCCCTTTCGCCGGAGCTCGACCTCGCCCTCGATCTTGCCCGCACCGCAGAGGAGGAAATTCTGCCGCGCTTCCGCACGGTGAGCGTCACCCGCAAGCCGGACGGGACGGAGGTGACGGAGGCCGACCGGGAGGCCGAGCGCGTGATGCGGGAGCGACTGGCCGACGAGCGGCCCGACCACGCGGTGCTCGGGGAGGAGTTCGGCGAGAGCGGCCCTGACGGCACCCACTACCGCTGGGTGCTCGACCCCGTGGACGGCACGGCGGGCTTCACGATTGGGGTGCCCCTCTTCGGCACGCTCGTGGCGCTGCTGGAGAACGGCGAGCCGGTCGTCGGTGTTATTCATTTCCCGGCCCTCGACGAGACCGTGTACGCGGCGCGGGGAGAAGGCTGTTGGTTCCGCACGCCGGACGAGGAGGTGGCGGTGACGGTCGACCCGGTCGAGTCGCTCGACGCCGCGACCGT
>CAZMDV010000383.1:0-3004 GCA_964564875.1 uncultured Salinivenus sp. | reverse complement strand
GGACGCGGAGATGTGGAGTGAAATAGATTGGTCACCTCAACGGCCATGGGAAATATCCGGAGCTTTCGGGATCTCGACGTGTACGAGTCCGCCATGGACGCGGCGATGGAGATCTTTGAGTTCACCAAGGAGTTTCCCAAGGAAGAACACTACGCATTGGTGGACCAGATGCGTCGCTCTTCTCGATCGGTCTGTGCAAACATCGCTGGGGCGTGGCGCCGACGGCGTTCCAGTGATTACTTTCGGTCCAAGTTGGGCGACGCAGAAGGCGAAGCCGAGGAGACGCGTGTCTGGATCGAGCTTGCGTACCGATGCCAGCATCTCGATGCTGACAACTCGAAGGCGCTCGACGAGCAGTATGATCAGTTGCTCGGCCAGCTGGTGCAGATGCGCTCAAACGCCGACGACTGGATCCTCCGAACCTAGCCGATGCGGACCATGCCCGCCACCGCTTTCCTCCCCCAGCGTCCCCGCGTCCCCCGCTCTCTACGTCTCCCAAGCGTGAAGATGAGGCACTTCTTCTCGGTCCTGTTGCTCCTCTTTGGGACGGGCAGCCTCTCCGGCTGCACCGTCTACAGCTTTAGCGGGGCCAGCATTCCATCTCACCTCGAAACGATCGCCATCCCCATCGCCCAGGACAATACCTCAAACCCCGTCAACCGACTGGGCGCCGACCTGACAGATCAGCTGACCAACCGATTCATCGATCGCACGAGCCTCTCCCTCACGACGAACGATGAGGGGGCCGACGCCCTCCTCACGGCCCGCATCCAGCGGTACACGAATCAGCCCACGGGCGTGAGCGGCGACGAGCGCGCGACCACGAACGAGGTCACGATCGAGGTGGAGGTGCGCTACGTCGACCAGAAGAAGGGCGAGGAGATGCTGGCCCGGACGTTCACGGGCACTGCCAGCTACGACCCCGTCGAGGCGGGCCTCTCCGGCGAACGGCAGGCCGCGCAGAACGCCCTCGAAAACGTGACCGACGACATCTTTAGCACAGCGACCTCGAACTGGTAGCCCCACCGGGCGCCGCGGGCTACTCGTTCTCGTCGAAGAATCCCGGAATGTCGACGTGTCGGACGCCCTTCTCATCCCCGACGACCATCTGACCGCCCCCTCGCATCTGGGCGCCGCCGAACTTGCCGTCCTTCCGGAGCGCATAGAAGCGCACGCCGAAGTTAGGCGCCCCCTGGTCGTTGAGGAGCCGCGGCACCTTGGTGTTCTCTGCGATGCGGCGGCAGGCGAACAGGCACGCCGCCTCGGGCGTGTCGCCCTCCCGCATCCGCTCCACGATAAGGTAGCTCGACAGGTTTTTGAGGTTGGCCTCGCCCCGCCCGGTAGACCCGGCCGCCCCCACGTCGTTGTCGGCATAGAGGCCGGCCCCTACGACCGAGCTGTCCGCCACCCGACCCGGAATCCGGAAGGACAGACCGCTGGTGGTGGTGACCGACCCCACGTTGCCGCTGGGGGTGAGGGCCGAGCAGTGGATCGTGCCGTAGTGCCGCTGCCCCTCGCGTAGCTCCGCGCCCATCTTCTCGCTCCGAACGCTGTCTGGGGGGAGGTAGTCGTCGTCTTCCGAGGAATTCTCCTTCCACTTCACCCACGCCTCGCGGGCCTTCTCGGTAAGGAGGTCCTCCGTCTCGAAGCCGTGCATTTTGGCAAACGCCTGCGCCCCCTTGCCCACCAGGCGCACGTGATCGGTCCGCTCCATCACTAGGCGGGCCACCTTCGAGGGAAATCGAATGCCTTCGAGGACCGCGACGGCCCCGGCCCGGTGCGTCTTTCCCTCCATCACGGCCGCCTCCAGCTGCACCGTGCCCTCGGCGTTGGGGAGCCCCCCGTACCCCACAGCCATGTCGTCCGGGTCGTTCTCGACAATGTTCACTCCCTCGATGACAGCATCGAGGGCCGAGTCGCCGTCGTCTAGGACGGTGAGGGCCCGCTCGACCGCCGGTCGGCCATTGTTGCTCGCTATGACGACGGGCCCGCCATTCACGAAGGTGGGGGGCTCATCGGCCTGCGCGGCCTGAGGGAGGAGCGCGGCCCCGGCCCCGGCTACGGACGCCTGCTTCAGAAACGTGCGACGAGACGCGGCAGCGGAGGTGTTTTCGTCGGACATGGGAGCGGATCGCTACGGAGAGATGCAGGGCGCGACGGGTCCGGAGCGTCAGGCCCCAAATGTAAGGAACGACGATGGAAAGCAAAACCGCACCGGCTACGGCGCGCAGACCCGTCAATACATCGCCGACGAGCGCGCGTCGTGGCGGCGGGCGTACTCCACCATCGTCGGGGCGTAGTCCGGAAGGGCCGGGCACGCGATGCCCGTGCCGTCGAGGGCCGCTCGCGTGTTCGAGGCGTCGTAGTGCGACGGGTGATCGAAGTAGTCGATGAGCTCCGGCGCGATGCCGAGGAAGTGCCCCACGCCGGTGTTCATGAGCCTACGGGCGATGCCCGGCGGCACCGGCACGTACGCCACCGTCATGCCCAACAGATCGGCGAAGAGCTCCATGATGCCCTGGGTGGTAAGCGGCCGTGGATCGGTGAGGTGGAAGACCGTCCCCTCGTGCTCGTCCGTCCCGAGCAGATGCACCATCGCGTCGATCACAAAGTCGACCGGCACCAGGTTCACCGGCTCGGTGCCCGAGCCCACGCGGGTCATGAGCGTGTATCTCGGTAGTTTTCGGAGCGCGTTCAGGACGAAGTACGGCCCGTCGAACTTGTCCGTCTCGCCCGTTTCCGAGTCGCCCACCACGATGCTCGGGCGGAAAATGAGGGTCGGGATCTCGTCCATGCGGTCCTGCACCAGCACTTCGGCGTGGTACTTCGTCTCCTCGTAGAAATTTTTGAACCCGGCGTCGTGGACCAGTTCGTCTTCGTAGATGGTACCGGTTCGCTCCCCCGACACGTAGGCGGAGCTGACGTAGCCGAAGCACTCGAGGCCAGGGCTCTGCGCGAGCAGGTCGAGCACGTGCCGCGTGCCCTCGACGTTGACCTCCCAGCC
>CAZMDV010000382.1:0-3015 GCA_964564875.1 uncultured Salinivenus sp. | reverse complement strand
GGTCGGACCCGTGGGCGTTTTGTGTTGGGATTTGTGCTGAGGAGGGCGGCTCGCCCCTCTCGGTCTACACGCTGATGTCGGCGAGCTGCGCTTCTACCTCGTCACGCTTGTCCTGGAGGAAGGGCGGCAGCTTCAGTTCCGTGCCGAGGTCATCGACCGGCTCGTCGTGAAGGAAGCCGGGTGGGTCCGTCGCGATCTCAAAGTTGACGCCGTTGGGGTCGCGGAAGTAGACGGAGTGGAAGTAGTTGCGGTCCTTCATCGTAGTGACGTCGTGACCGGCATCCCGGAGCCGCTGGCGGATCGCCGTCTGGTGCTCGTCGTCCGACGCCCGGAGGGCTACGTGGTGCACCGTGCCGTAGCCCCAATATCCCTCGTGCATGTTGGGCTCGTTGTAGAGGTCAACGAACTGGGCGTGGTCGGGCCCAGGCACACGGAACCGCGTCCAATCGCCGTCCTGGGGCGTGGGCTCGTGGTCAACCTGCTCGTAACCCAGGAGCTCAAGGACATCCGTCGTGAGCTGGCCGTTGTGGGGATGAATGGTGACGCCATGGAAGCCGCGCAGGGCGTACTCGGCGGGTACGGGGCCGTCCGCCCACGGCTCAATGTCGGACTCTCCGGTAATGAGTTCTAAGGGCTGGCCGTCGTGGTCCTGAAACTGGACGACCGTGCGCCCAAAGCGCTCAGTGACGGGGTAGAGGGTGGCCGCGTCGGCGTCGTCGAGCCGGTCCACCCAGTAGTCCACGGCGCCCTCCGGAATCGTGAAGGCCGTGGCGGTGGCCTGGCCCCGGCCTACCTGGCCCTTCTGGATGCTGTGGTGGGGCTTAAAGGTGAGCACGGAGCCGGGCGTGCCGGTCTCGTCGGCGTAGTAGAAGTGGTACATCGTAGGCCCCTGGAAAGCCTCCGAGGGGTTGTTGAACAAGACCGTCTGCTTGACGAGGCGCAGCCCGAGCACGCCCGCGTAGAAGTCGAGGTTTTCCTGCGGGTCGTGGGCATAGGCTGTAACGTGGTGAATGCCAGATACGGGATCGCTCATAGTTGGAGACTGGAGTTTTTGTGGGTGATGGTGGGACCCGCGGACCCGAAGAACGGTACGCTGTTTGTCACAATTGCCGGGCCCGGAAGCGCTTTTACAAACCGCCATCCGCCGTATTGTTCGAGTCGAAGGAGGCAGTGCCGGGGGCGGAAGCGGTCGTTCGTGTCTACTCGGGCGTGGATGCCAGTACCGCCGAATGCCCTCTGTGGGACGCTAGCCGGATTCGGGCTCGAAGTGGATCCCGAAGCGTGCGCGAGACGCCATGGTTGGGCCGGAGGCCGGCATTTTCCGCTGTCCAGCTCGTATCGGCTTGCTCCGAACCGGTGCAGGGAGGCACGATCAGGCCGTGGAACTGGTGTCGGAGTCTGGCATGAAGGGAAAGATCTCAGTGTAGCTCGGGGGCAACGAATCGCCGATGTCCGAGAGTACAGAGCCTCCCACGGCCTCCTGGAGCACGGTCAGTACCGCCGCTGTGGCCGCCTGGGCGTCCGCTCGGCTCAGATCGGCCCGGGCCTGCACGCGGTCGAGGAACGCCGGCGCGGTAAGCCGCTCCATCTGCTCGCGGGTGTGTTCCGGCTCGGCAGCGCGGAGGTGGTGGGCGAGCTCTCTGGGAAGCGGGGCACTCAGCGTGTCGCGCTCCGTGCGGTACAGAATTTCGCTGAACGTCTCTAGGACGACCGTCATGAGGGTAGAGGCCTCGTCGGGATCGTCCAACTCCAGGTGTTCCTGGACGGCGTCGAGGAACGTTTTGTACGTCATAGGCAAGGAGAGAATTGATGCGAGAGGCACTGGTGCAAGGGGAGGTACCAAAGAAACACAACCTTTTAAAACTAACGGATCGGAGCCTCAAACTGTGCCTCCATGGCCGGAGTCGGGCCCGCCGGCCTCCGTTTGGGCTGTCCTCACCGCGTGGGCCGCTCGCACATAGGCCGCGACGCCCAGCCGGCGGGACGGGTCGGTGCCCACGGCGTCGGACGGCACTACATTGAGCGACTCGGCAGCGTCCGGACCCGTCCGGTCGCGGGAGTGAAGCGTGCGCAGCCGCCTCACCGCACCATCCTGCGGTGGGGGGACCTCATCGGTCGTATCATTGGTCGCAGGAGGTGCAGGAGATCCATCGGCGCCAAGAAGGGGGTCGCAAGGGGACGCTTCTACTCTGCTGCGGTGCGTGGTGATTTAGAGACGGGGTCGGCCTCTTGCTACGCGTGGTCTCGGATTCGGGGCCTGAGGCTGCCCTCCGTGACGAGATCGATCGGACGGTAGAGCGGAACGCCTGAATGCGCTCCAGCTCGCCGATGGCGATCAATCTGGGCGGGTTATGAAACGTTGCGAGTATATCGATGTCACCGTCGAAACTGGCCTCCCCATGGTCATGCTCCTACGTGCGCCTCCACGATCCACCCGACTAGCTTGCCGGGCGGAACCTCGGTCGTGCTTCCCACCCTGCCAGTGAGCAGCGCAGTCCGTGCCGGATTGGAAACGGAGTCGCCGCGGGAGGTCGCCTTGGAAGCCCCCCGGCCCCGAAGAAATAACGGACATTTCCGGCGCATCGGAGGCGTGCGACGAGCAAGGTGTCGAAAAGATCTCGCCGCACGGAACGGAGCGAGGAAGGAAGTGCCTCATCTTTTCCACATTCTGACCGCACGGAGTCTCCGGTCTAAATAAATAACAGAAGTCCTCCTGCACAGGTCTGAGACGGGCTCCCACGCGCACATCCCCTCTTTAGTTGCCGTTATTGACGAGGACTGGGAAGGCCGAGCGTGCACGCAGAAAGTTATCCACAGGCCCATCCACAGTCGTAGAGCTGTTCGTCTCTCGACACTGAACAATAACAGCATTATCAGTGCGACCGGAAGTGAGCTCGGAGTGGGCTGTGCGAATTCCGGACGAGCATTGGGAGGCGTCAGCGGGACAAGGAGTCTCTTCAGCGGCGGTCGCCCAGGTCTCGGGCCCGAGCTACGGCAACTCCATCTTAGAGTCTG
>CAZMDV010000381.1:0-3016 GCA_964564875.1 uncultured Salinivenus sp. | reverse complement strand
ATTCGGGAGGCCCTCGCCTGCCTGCGGGGCGAGCACGCAGAGTCCGCCCTCATGCGGATCGTGCGGGGCCTCGCCGGAGAGATGATCGCGCTGGGTGGGGCCGCTAGTTCGCCCGAAGAGGGCCGCGACAAGGCTCGCGATGCCATTGAGAGCGGCGCCGCGCTAGAGCGCTTTCGCCGTCTCGTCGAGGCGCAGGGCGGGGACCTCTCCGTCGTCGACGATCCGGGGGCGCGGCCCCACAGCACCCCGGTGGCCGAGGTCAGGGCCCCCGCCGGAACGGACGGGTACGTCGCGGATCTCGACGCCCTGTCCATCGGGCAGGTCGCCGCGGAACTGGGAGCCGGGCGGCAGACGAAAGACGACACGGTCGATCCCGTCGCCGGCCTCACGGCCCTCAAGAAGCCAGGCAATCCGGTGGCGCAGGGCGACGTGCTTGCCCAGTTGCACACGAGCGGCTCGCCCGACCTCGACGCTGTCCGGGCGGCGGTGCGGGACGCCTACGCCGTCTCCGACACGCCCCCGGCCCGGCCCGCTGCCCTGAAGGCCCGCTACACTGCCGACGGGTGGACCGGGCTGAGAGACAAATCCGGCAAGGAGGTGTAACAATTCGTCTCCGTGCAAGGTACATGAAAGACGCGTTCACAGTCTACACGACACCGACCCGCTGCTATGTCTATTTGGTCCCGTTTTAAGCGTGCTGTCAAGTCGCTCTTCGGCGGTGCCGTCTCGGCGATGGAAGACCCGCGCACCATTTTGGAGCAGAACATCCGGGAGCTCAACGACCAGGTGCCGGAGATGAACGAAAACATCGCCACGGTGAAGGCAAACAAGATCATGCTCGAGAAGGAGGTCAAGAAGACGAAGGACCGAGTCGAGCAGCTATCCAACCGCATCCGAACGGCACTGAAGTCCGACCGCGAGGACATTGCCAAGAAGTACGCGAAGCGCCTCGAAGACCAGAAAGAAAGCCTAGAGCGAACGCAGGAGCAGCTCAAGGGCGCCGAGCGGGCCTACGAGAAGGCGCTCAAGGTAAAGAAGGCCTTCATGCGCGAGAAGGAGCAGAAGATTAAAGAAGCCAAAGAGGCCCTTCGCCAGCACGAGCGGGCGCAGTGGCAGGCCGAGATCGCCGACACGATGGAGCAGTTTGAGGTGTCGGGGCTCGATCAGACGCACGAGGAGATGGTCCGGCGCCTCGACCAGGAATCGGCGAAGAACGAGGCCCGCATGGAGATGGCCCTCGATTCGGTGGACACGGAGGCGCTTCAGATCGAGGAAGACGCCGAGGATCTTCGCGCACAGCAGGTCGTCGACGAGTTCAAGGCCGACATGGGCATGACCGACACGGAGAAAACGGCTGAAGAGGAGACGGTCGAGGAGGAGACGATCGAGCCCCCCGAAGACGAAGAGATCGAGGAGCCGTCCAAGACCATCGGCAAGCAGCGCAGCAAATCCGAGTAGTCAATTTCGATTTTCGAACGTCGAGTTTCGAGTGCTGAACGGCGATTCCGTGACCCTCATTCGCCATTCGAAATTCGCAAATCGACACTGCCATGACTGAAGACGAATTCCAGCGCATCAAGGAGGCTGAGAAGAAACACCTCCGCGCCAAGAAGCGGCTGCAGCGGACGCTTGAGTCGTTAAAGCAGCGAGATGAGGTGCAGAGTGTCGTACAACGCATGAAGCAGGGCGCCGCGCGACTGCTGGACGAGACGGAGTCTCTCGTCGGTTCGCTTCGTCGCTCGATGGCGCAGGAACAGGCGCGCGTCGAGTTGGCCCTCGACGACGAAAAGATCAAGGACGAGGACCTCCACGAGGCCGAGGAGGCCCTCCGCGAGGAGCGGGCCGAGGCACTCATCCGCCGCATGAAGGCAGAACAGAAGGCCTCATCCCGTCACCCATCGGTCGCCGACGCCGGATCCGACACGGTCCCCGAAGAGGATCCGGCGCAGGAGGGACCGGACAAAACCATCGGCCGCATGGGCGATCTCCGGGCCGACGACGCCTCGTAGCGAGCCCCACCCGCCCGCCACATTGGGTTCTTCCTGCAAGGTGCCATACCGTCATGGACGAAGACATCAACTACACGAAGGAGGCGCTCTTCAACACCTGGAATCTGGTGTTTCTGATCACGGTCGTAGTCGTGGCGGCGGCTTTCGGACTGACCGGCTTCCTGCCCGCCTGGCTCCCCGAACTTCTCCTGCTCGTCGGCGGTGGGGCGGAGCTCATCTACCTGGGGGTAATGCCGCGGCATGAGCGGTTCCAGCGGTACGTGCGCGCCGAGAAGCGCGCCGAGCGCCACCAGGCGCCCTCCCAGCGCGAGATTTTCAGTCAGCTCCGCAACCGGAGCCAGCGGCGATACGCCAAGCTCCGAAAGCTCAAGGATCAGATCCAGGTGAACTATCAGAAGCTCAGCTACGCCTCCCAGGGGATTCTCGGTAGCCACGTCGATAAGATCGACGGGCTGCTCGACTCGTACCTCGACCTTCTCCACCAGCGGGAGCGCTACCGCGACTTCATGGACAGCGCCACTGAGGACCAGATCCTCGACTCGATCGAGACGCTGAAGAAAGACATGGCCGACGACCCCGATCGGGTGCGGTCCGTAAAGCAGCGGCGCCTGAAGGTGCTAGAGCGGCGGCTGGCGCGCTTCCGCAAGGCCCACCAGAACCTGGAAATCATTGGGGCGCAGCTCAGCACCATCGAGGACGTGGTGCGATATATCCACGAGCAGTCGTGGACCCTCCAAAATCCCGAGGAGGTTACAACCCAGCTCGACACCCTCCTGCAAGAGGTCGAAGAAACGCAGAGCTCCATCCGCGAGATCGAAGACGTGTTTGCTGCCCCATCCGACTACCTCGACGAAGAGGTGGAGGAGGATCTGGGGGCCCTCGACGAAGAGCTGGACGCCGCCACCGAAGAACCCCTTGATCTGCCGGACGACGAAGAAGTGTCAGTGCCCGACCCAGAGGAGACCTCGTCGGAGCGGTCGTCCCAGTCGCGCGTCCGCGAGTAGCGA
>CAZMDV010000380.1:0-3026 GCA_964564875.1 uncultured Salinivenus sp. | reverse complement strand
AGCGTTGCATGCTCGAAAATCGTTGATGGGAAAGGCACGAGGAGGAGGGACGCCCTCGTTAGTGCGTGATCGTGAGCTTCTGCGTGCGGGTTTGGCCGTCGGTCGTGAGGCGAAGGAAATATACGCCGCTCGCAAGCTCTTCGGCGGGGAGGGTGACGGTCTTTTCACTGGTCGGTGTGGGGGTTCCCCGGTAGAGAGTTGCTACCTGTCGCCCCAGCATGTTGTACAGGACGAGGGTTGTCTCGGCCCTCTCCTTGACCGCAAAGGAGACAGTTGCCTTCCGGTGCACCGGGTTCGGCGCCGGAGCAGTCAGGCGCGCCTTCGAATCTAGCTTGACCTGGACGGACACAGGCTCTGAAAGGCTCGCCCCCCCGCCGATATCGACCTGCCGGAGCCGAAACGTGTGCGTGCCCACCGGGAGGTCCTCCGTCACGAAGCGATAAGACTGCGGCTCAGTGGTGGTGCCGCCTGAGGCCGTGCTCTCCACAAAGCCGAGTCTCGACCAGCGCCCCTCTTCCCGCCTGCGCTCGATGGCAAAGCCGGCGTTACTTGTTTCGGATAGGGTTTGCCACGTAAGGGTCACCTGCTGGCCGTCCGTCTGGGCGGAGAGGCCGGCAAGCTCGACCGGAAGAACCCCTGTCGCATTTTCAAAGCTCCTGATCCGGTCGCTGGAGGCCCAAAGCACGTCCAGGTCGCCATCTCCTTCGAGATCGGTCAGGTGGACATCATAGTTCACTGTGATTGTCGACTGAGAGCCCTCGGTGAGGTTGTTTCGTGAGGAGAATCCGGATTCGCCCTCCTCCCGTCCCGAGACCTCGTTTTTAAACCAGGCTGGGTTCTCGCTGGTCGCCACGTCGGGGGCTCCGTCCCCGTTCAGATCGCCGGCCGCAAGGGCCCGCACGTCGTCCTGATCCTCGCTGATCGTGATCCGATCCGAGACCGCGCTGAAACCGCCGGGTGCCAGATTCTCATGCCAGGACACCAGGCCCGGCCCAGATCCATCCTCCCCGGGCGACGCGGTGACCACGTCCTGGTCCCCATCCCCGTCGAGATCGACCGCAAGGATCGAGGTCCCTCCTCTGCGCTCATCGTTGCCGTCAAACTCGTTCTGGGTGGAAAACCCGCCGGAGTCCAGGTTCTCAAACCAGATCATCCCGATGAAGTCCACGGCGGCAAGAACCTCCCGGTCGTCGTCCCCGTCGAGGTCGGTGGCCGAGAGGGAGCCGACCCCTCCCACGTCTTGCTGGAGAATGACATTCTTGGCGGAGAAGCCACCCCCATCTACGTTTTCGTACCAGACGATCTGTTCTTCACCGTCGAAGGAGGCCTTCCCGAGGCCGGCGAGCACGTCCTGGTCTCCATCCTCATCGAGGTCGGCGGTCTCTACGACATTCGGTTCCCGGGAGTGGGTCGCGATTACATTGCGGCCTGAAATGAGTCCATCATCCAGGTTTTCGTACCACGTCACCGTGCCGTCTCCGCTTGAGGCGGTGAGCAAGTCCCGATCGCCGTCGCCATCGAGATCTGCCGTGTGGACATCCGACGCCGCGGAATCGGACACCGTCTTCTCCAAAGAGAACTCGCCGGGGCCATCGTTTTCGTACCAGACCGTTTCATTTTCAGCGGCGGCCATGTCGGGGTCTCCATCCCCGTCGAAATCGGCCGCTTCAACCGCGACCATGGGACCCGGTTCATCATTTATGTAGATCGGAGTGGAGAAATCCCCTTCGCTCGAATTGAGCCGGTTGACCTGCACCCCAATCTCGTCGGTCCCTGCGGACGTGAAAAACACCTCCGGGTCCGCGTTCTCCCGAACGTCGGCGGCAAAGACCGACGTGGGGTCGTCTGCGTCTGCAAGCTCGTTCTGGTCGGAGAAGGAGCCCTCCCCATCGGTATTCTCGTGCCAGGCCACCTTGAAGTCGCCGCTCGAGGCGGTAAGCAGATCCTGGTCTCCATCCCCGTCGAGGTCGGCGGCGTAGGCCGACACGCTCCCAGTTCCGGTAATGGCGTTCGGGGCGGAAAAGCCCTCCTCTCCAAGGTTCTCGTACCATGAAAGCCCACCGCCGGAAAATCCAACGGCGGCGGAGACGACGTCCAGGTCGTCGTCCCCGTCGAAGTCGGCGGCACGGACGGAGCGGGGCAGCTCCAGCGCGGTCGTGATGGTGTCCGCAGGCGAGAAGGTCCCATTTCCGTCCGTGTTCTCGTGCCGGACCACGCGATTTTCGCTCTGTCCTCCAATCGCGGCCACGAAGTCCGGGGCGCCGGTTCCGTTCAGGTCCGCGACCTGCACCGAGCGCAAGATGCTGTCGTTCGCGTCGTTGACCACGTTGGCGCCCGAGAAAGAGCCCGATCCATCGGTGTTCTCGTACCAGGCAATCGGCTCCCCGCTGCTCCCCCCCGCGACGACGTCCACGTCGCCGTCATCGTCGAGGTCGGCGGCATCGACCGTTTCTTGGGGGGCAGTGCTCGTCATGATGGAAATGGCCTCGGAGAAGGAGCCGGCCCCGTCGCTGTTCTCGTACCACTTTACTGCGCCTTCCTCCCCAGGCTCCTCGGTGGCAACGATCACGTCCTGGTCGCCATCCCCGTCGAGGTCGGCCGGTAGTACCGCTTGCGCGGTGCCGGCCTCACGGGTAATCCGGTGTAGCGGTGCAAACTCGTCACCACCGCCCGCCACCCAGCCGACCTGCCCGCTCTCGGTGGCAAACAGAAGGTCTTCGGCCTGGTCTCCGTCAATGTCGGCAACGCGAACATCGATGGGAAACGTAAACGGAGGAGCAATGAGGGTCTGCTCCGGGAGCTGTGCGTCGGCGGGCCCGAGACAGAGCCCCAGGCACAGAAGCGTTAAGAGGCCGCTTTTGAGGGAGCGCATTGCCCGCCCGTCGCCGAAGAGGCCGTGTACTACAGCGCGAAAAGGAGTAGAGAATCGCATGAGAGGGAAAGATGATCGTTTGAGAGAAAATTTGGTGAGTGGCGGTCAGTCTGTCGGGCCTGCCTGGCCGACGTCTGTTTCCCACTCCTTTCAG
>CAZMDV010000379.1:0-3033 GCA_964564875.1 uncultured Salinivenus sp. | reverse complement strand
CCTGGAAATTCTATGACCACCACACGTCTTTTCGGGACGGTTCGCCGTCTCCCGCCCCTCGGAATGCTCGTCGTCCTCGTGCTCCTCGGGACGGGTGCCCTCGCCCCGTTCACCACCCACGCCCAGCGGGCCAACCGCACGCCGGAGCAGCTCGAAAACGTGGGGGTCAATCAAAAGCTCGGCACGGCGATCCCAGAGGACCTCTCCTTCCAGAACGAGCAGGGGAAATCGGTCCGCCTCGGTCAGTACTTTGAGGGGTCGACACCGGTGATGCTCACCATGAACTATCACCGGTGCCCCCAACTGTGCCGAATCCAGTTGCAGAAGTTTGCCGAGTCGATGAGCGGCCTGTCGTGGACGGCCGGGGAAAAGTTCGAGGTGGTGACCGTGGACATCAACCCTGAGGAGGGGCCCGAGATGGCGCGCAAGGCGCAGGAGCGCTATGCCGCGTCGCTGACGGAGCCGGAGAAGACGCTCGACGGCTGGCACTTTCTCACCGGCCAGGAGGCCGCGATTCAGACCCTGGCCGACTCGGTTGGGATCCGCTACAAGCCCATGGAGGACAAGGCGCAGCAGTTTGCCCATCCCGCAGCGATCGTGTTTCTGAGCGGGTCCGGCACTGTCACTCGCTACTTCACGACGCTCGATCCGGCCCCCGGCGACCTGCGCACCGCTCTCGTCGAGGCTTCGAACGGCTCCGTCGGCAACGCCATCGACAAGGCCTTCCTCGCCTGCGCCCAGTTCAACCCCGACTCGAATTCCTACTCCGCCAGCGCCTTCAAGGTCATGCAGTACGGCAGCGGCCTCATGGTCATCATTATGGGCGTCGCCCTGTTCGTCTTCTGGCGTCGGGAGAAGGAGCAGCTGGAGACCGCCCATGAGCAAGGCCTCGACGCAGTGCTCGACGAGCGCACGTAGCCGACATGGGGCTCACTCCTCTTGCTGCGCGCCCTCCTTCTCAGCGAGCCCCGTCATTTTCCGACTCACCCTCCAGAGTCGGGCCGCTGCCTTTTCGTCGTACGCCTCCGGCGATGGATTGACGACCTCGGTCTCTTTGAAGTACTGCCCCGTCTCCTCTACCTCGGGCGAGGCCGCGAGGTAGACGACGCTCTGGGCCCCCTCCTCGGGCCGCTTGTAAAGCCACGAGAAAAGCCGGGCAATCCGCGAAATCCAGCCGGAGCCCTGCCAGATGTTCGTGTTCACGACCCCAGGGTGGACGGCGTTCACGAGCACCCCCTCACCCTGGAGACGACGGGCTAACTCGTGAGTAAAGAGGATGTTGGCGAGCTTCGACTGGGCGTAGGCCTGAAGGGGATTGTAGCCCTCCTCGGCGTCGAGGTCGTCGAAGTCAATGCTGGCACCGCGGTGGGCCTCTGAACTGACAGTGACGACGCGGGCCTCTCCGGCGCGGCCGGCAGTGTCTTTGAGCCGGGGCAGGACGAGGTGCGTGAGCAAGAATGGGGCGAGGTGGTTAACGGCGAAGGTTTCCTCGATGCCGTCCGCCGTCTCCTCGCGCGTCTCGCGAAAGACCCCGGCATTGTTTACGAGCACATCAAGCCGGTCGTAGTCGGCCCGGATCGTTTCGCCAAGATGGTACACCTCCTCCTGCACGGACAGATCCGCAATGAGAAGGTCCACGGTGTCCTCACGGCTGGGGTGCGCCAGCTCTGCGGCCGTCCGGATCTCTGCCTTGGCGTCCCGTCCCCGCGCCTTATCCCGACACACCATCACGACGTGGGCGCCCAGGCGCGCCAGTTCCGTCGCCGTGGCCTTGCCGATGCCCGAGTTGGCCCCGGTCACTACGCACACGGCGTTCTGCATGTCCTTCAGTTCCGAACGGGGGTTTTCCATGGCGCCTGCCCAATTCGATGATCGTCCCCTCTCCTGAGGGCCCCGTTTCGGTCACTTTTTCGGGGACCACGGGGTTTAGGTCACACCTTGAGCGTCAGGGCGTTCCGCAGCGCCTCGATGTTCTGCGCCACGGACTGGTCCCCTCCAAACACGGCGCTGCCGGCCACCAGGACGTCGGCCCCGGCCCGGATGAGCTCCATGGCGTTGCTGGGCGCCACTCCTCCGTCTACCTCCAGGTAGGCGTTGGAGCCGAGGGCATTGAGCTGACGGCGGACCCGCTGGACCTTCGCCGTCGACTCTGGAATGAAGCTCTGTCCGCTGAAGCCTGGGTTGACCGACATGACGAGCACGAGATCGACGAAGGGTAAAATGCCGTCGAGGTGCCCCAGGGGCGTGGCGGGATTGAGGGCGACGCCCACCTCACAGCCAGCGGCCCGAATCTGCTGGGCCACCCGGTGAAGATGAGGACACGCCTCCATGTGAACCGTCAGCGAGTCGGCCCCGGCGTCGGCGAATGCGTCGACGTACTGCTGAGGCTCTTCGAGCATGAGGTGTACGTCGAGTCGAGCGTTGTGCTCGTCGACCACGGGCCGGAGGGCCTCGACCACGCTGGGACCGATGGTGATGTTGGGGACGAAATGGCCGTCCATGACGTCAACGTGGAGCCAGTTGGGACCGGCCTCCAGGGCTTCGTCGGCACAGGCAGCAAACCGTCCCGGGTCGGACGCGATGATTGAGGGGGCAAGCGTGGGCATTTTGGGGGGAGCAGGCATGGGAATAGGTCACGGTCGGCGGCGGAGGATCAGACGCACTATAGAATAAAAGGTGTACTCCGACGAACAAAAAGGAGCTCCGCAATCTTTCGGTGAAAGCACCGTCGGTCCCGGACGGTCGGGGATCAAGCCGCCACGATCGGCGACGGGCTCTGCCGCCAACTCGCCACTGGCCTGTCGTCCCCCTCGACCCGATCTTAGTCCCGCCGTTCTCGCGCTTCGGGGACCGCTCTCAGAAACATCCCTTGTGGGGGGGAGTAGGGGGGGTACCCTATATTCAGGAGGGCTTTTCCTCGTTCGTATCCCGGACGTCTGCGATCTGTGCCTCCTCCTGGGACGTAGCGGAGACGGATGGGCGGACGGGTCCTCCGGACCGATCAGCAAACGGCATTTACAAGCCTTCTAATAC
>CAZMDV010000378.1:0-3046 GCA_964564875.1 uncultured Salinivenus sp. | reverse complement strand
CTTTCGGCTGGCCAAGCTCAAGCTTCAATCGGACGGTTTGCCCCCGGCGCAGGTCAGCGGGCATGGATCCCCCAAAGGCCAGGTCTACTTCGAACCGTCCATCTTCGACCTGGGGATACACCCGATCCACCGTGAGCACGCGGGTCGTATCCCCCAGCGCCTCCGTAGTCGCTCTCTGGCCGTGCTGCACCCGGTCGATGTAAAACTCGTCGACCTGCGCCCGAAGCTCGTAGCTGCCCACCCGGTCGACCTGACCGACCCGGTAGCCATCGTTGATAATCTGACCGACCTCCGCGTCGAGGGACGTCAGCTGCCCGTCGATGGGGGCTCGGACGGTGAGGCTCTCCACAGCCTCCTGCATCGTCTCGTAGCGATCATCGAGACGTTGCTGTTGATTGCGCTGTTGATCGAGCCGGGACTGGTACGTGAGCGAGTCCTGTCGATAGGCCGATCGGGTGAGCTCTAGGCGCCGACGCTGGTACTGCAGATTGTCCCGCGTCTGCTCGAACTCCTGATCCGCGATGAGATCTTGTTCGTGGAGCCGCTTTTGTCGACGGTGCTGCCGCTGCAGTTGCTGAACTTGATTCCGAATCTGTGCGAGATCGCGCTGTAGCTGCAGCCGGCGCTGCTCCATGTCCATCCGAATCTGCTGCATGCGACTCTGCTGTTCGGCGAGCCTGGCCTCCGTTCGGGCCAGCTGAAGACGCAGGTCGTTGTTCGATAGCCGCAGGATGGGCTCGCCCTCCTCGACCATCGCCCCTTCTTCAAGATAGATCTCCTCGACCCGTCCGCCCTCCACGGCACCGAGATAGACCGTCTGCTCCGGAATGGCCGTGCCCGTTACGGCGATAAATTCCTGGAAGTCGCCCTGTTGTACCGTTGAGATCGTCACTTTGTCGCGATCGACGTTGTAGACCTGTCCCCCCGTGGCGGTCGCCCACACGCCGTACGCGAGGGCGCCCAGAACCAGGACCACGGCGAGGCCGATCCCGATGCGCTTGGGCGTGAAAAAGGACTTCTCGATCTTGCGATCGACGCCTTCACCCGTGCCGCCGCCGGACGACGGACTGCCCTGTAGTAGTGGCGACTCGGAGGCAGCAGTCCCGTCAGAAGTTCCGTTGGTCGAGGTTGAGTCTTGAGAGGGCATGAGAATGGAACGCCAATCGGAAGGCAACAGCGTCACGATCGAGATTCACTGCGTGGATATGCCGTGCAACGGGCATTCCACCACTCACCAATGCCCCACAGCGCCGAGAATCGACGATGGGGAAGGGATCAGTGTGCGGATCCGCACATTCAGATGTGCGCAAACGCCCGCCGTCCTTCTGTCGACCGAACCCCAACGCGTCCTCCGATATGCCCGCTGACTCTGGTGCCGCCGACCCCTCGGACGGCCGGGTCCTCGTGGTGGACGACAACCGCGACGTGCTCACCGCGCTCCGCCTGCTCCTCAAGGAGCACGTCGAGACGGTGCACACCGCTACCGATCCGTCGTCCATCCCGTCACTCCTCCGCGAACACGAATACGACACGATTCTGCTGGATATGAATTTCCAGCAGGACGCCTCCAGTGGGCGAGAGGGGTTTGAGTGGCTCGACAAGATTCAGGAGATCGATCCGCAGGCCGTAGTCGTCATGATCACGGCGTACGGCGACGTGGAGAAGGCCGTGCGGGCCATGAAGGCCGGGGCGGCCGACTTCATCGTGAAGCCGTGGACCGATCCGGAGCTCGTGGCCAGCGTGCAGGCGGCCATCAAACTGCACCAGACCCGCGCCGCGGCCAAGGAGGTGGGCGCCTCTGAGGCGGACCCCGCGCCGGAGAGGCCCTCCGACCCCGACGAGGGCGAGCCCGGCTTCGAAGGCATCATTGGGGAGAGCGCGGCGATGCAGTCGGTCTTCGAGCTCATCGAGAAGGTGGCCGGCACGGACGCGAACGTCCTCATTCTCGGCGAGAACGGCACCGGCAAGGAGCTGGTGGCCCGCGCGGTGCACCGCCGCTCCGACCGCGCCGACGGGCCATTCGTGACCGCAGATCTTGGCGCCCTCAGTCCATCCCTCTTCGAAAGTGAACTCTTCGGGCACGTGGAGGGGGCCTTTACCGGGGCCGAGTCCGACCGGGCCGGGCGCTTCGAGACCGCCGACGGCGGCACGCTATTTCTGGACGAGATTGGCAACATCCCGATGGAGCTCCAGAAGAAGCTTCTCACCGTGCTGCAGCGGCGAGAGGTGACCCGTGTCGGTGACGTGGAGGCCCGTCCGGTGGACATCCGGCTGGTGTGCGCGACGAACCAGCCCATTTACGACGCGATGGACGAGGGCGACTTTCGGCAGGATCTCCTGTTCCGCATCAACACGGTCGAGATCGAACTGCCACCCCTTCGCGAGCGCGGCGACGACGTGATTCGGCTGGCGCATCACTTCCTCGACGAGTACGCGGAGAAGTACGACGCCGCGACGACGACCTTCACGGAGCAGGCCCGAGCGGCCCTTGAGCGCTACCACTGGCCCGGCAACGTGCGTGAGCTTAAGCACACGATCGAGCGGGCCGTCATCCTTAGCGACTCGGCCGAGATTGAGCCCCACGACCTCCGGTTTTCCGCCCCGTCCCCCGACTCCTCCTCAGACGACGACGCCTCGCTCGACACCCTCAACCTTGACGACCTGGAGCAGACGGCGGTCCGCAAGGCGCTCAGCAAGCACGGCGGCAACGTCAGCCAGGCCGCCGAGGAGCTGGGCATCTCCCGCCGGGCCCTCTACCGCCGGATTGAGAAATATGGGTTGTGAGTGGGGGACATAGGGGAGAGGGAGAGAAAACATCCTGATCGATACCAGAATGATTTATCGCCATGGCTATTGAGCGAGTAGAGGACCTGGATGTGTACCGGACGGCGTTTCGGTCGTCGATGGAGCTCTTCGATCCGTCAAAGCAGTGGTCGAAGGTGGAGCGGTACGCGCTGACGGATCAAATTCGGCGGTCATCACGAGCGGTGCGCGCCAACGTGTCGGAAGCCTGGCGCAAGCGGCGGTATCCGAAGCACTTTGTCAG
>CAZMDV010000377.1:0-3048 GCA_964564875.1 uncultured Salinivenus sp. | reverse complement strand
TGCAGCATGAACGACAGGGCCGAGGCGGTGAACGCCATCGTGTCCGTGCCGTGGACAACGAGAAAGCCGTCGTACGCCTCGTAGCGGGCCCGAATCGCCTCGGCGATCCGCAGCCAGTCGTCGGGCGTCATGTTGGCGCTGTCGAGGAGGGGATCAAATTCAAGCACCTCGTACTCCGGCACATCGTCGGCCCGAAACGGCGGCCGCTCGTCCATGAGGGTCTGCAGGGTGCCGGATGCAGGCACGTATCCCTCCTCGCTCTCCACCATGCCGATGGTGCCCCCGGTGTACAGCACGAGAATGCGGGGCGAGAACTCGGGCATAGAGACGCAGACGCGGGAGGTGGCGAAAGGTTAGTGCAGCTTCAAGCAATCCCCTTAGCAATAGAGTCATCTTGAGCGGAGCGCAGCGGAGTCGAAAGATCTCCCTAAATGCGGCGAAAACGCCGGATTCGAAGAGATTCTTCGGTCGCCTGGCGGCTCCCTCAGAATGACGAGCCCTTCATGACCCCAAAATGATCCCTTGAACGTGCATCAGGCAACGAAACGAGATGTGACCAATGAGCGCCCATTTTCCATGTTCTCATTTTTCCATTTTCATTCCTCCATGCAACGGCAATTGTCGCTTAAGCCTGGCGGGAAGGGGCGTCCATCGCACTCTCTCACTCCCACGCGCCCCTTCTCAGTCCTCGTCCAAGATGTAAATGTCGGAGAGGTTGCGGGCAAGCTGACCGTAGTCGAGCCCGTAGCCGATGACGAAAAGGTCGGGGATGCGGAAGCCCACATAGTCGAGCCGAAGGTCCGGCTGCGTGGCAGTGGGCTTGTGGAGGAGCGTCGCGACCCGGAGCGAGGCGGGATTGTGTTCCTGGAGACGGCCTTTCATGAACTCCATCGAGAGCCCGGTGTCCACAATGTCCTCCACGATGAGCACGTCGCGGCCTTCCAGGTCGGCATCCACGCTTTTGAGTTCGTGCACCTCCCCACTGGAGACTTTTGCGTCCCCGTAGGAGGAGAGCTTGATGAAGTCGATCTCACAGTCCGTGTCGATGGCCCGCATCAGGTCGGCGGTGAACATGAACGCGCCGTTCAGGACGCTCACCAAAATGGGCGTGGTGTCCGCGTAGTCGCGTGTAATCGTCCGTCCCATTTCCACGACTCGCTCCTGGATGCGGTCGGCGGACAAGTAGCGCCGAAAGCGCTCATCTTGAACGGTCACGACGGACTCAGAGGGGGGAGCGGGCGTCTCTAAAAGGTCGCGCGTAGCAGGCATGGCTGAGGCCAAGGGTCGAAGAAAGAGTGAGGGAACGACGCAACGCTAAGCTATTTGGCGGCTCTGAGGATTGACAGGGGGGCTATGGTTTTTCACGAGGTCGTAGAACGAGCCGGGCGACCCGTTCTGTACCGGGGCGGACGCGCACGCGGCGATCGAGGCGATGCCCCACCACCCAAGCGATGTGCTCGTCCGTGCACAACACACAGATCGCTTCTCGTTGGTGCGACGGAACCTGGGCCTCCGTCAGGAGGTCACTCACCGTCTTCGATCCGTCGAGCCCCAGGGGTCGCAGGCGGTCCCCGTCCCTCCAGGCCCGAACTGTCAGGTCCGTTCCCAGCCGATCGGCATCCGCGTAGGCGACGCAGGGACTGCCCGAATCGAGGGAGGCAGGCCGCTCCGCACATTGTTCGACGCGAAGCGTTCCCTGGGGAATCGACACCGACTTTTTCCAATCTACAGTCGTGGGCGACATAGGTTTTGATCGGCCTGACTCAGGCAAGAATCGAAGTCCTTCTCGCTCCCGCCAGACCGCTCCGTCCCCCACCTCTACGCGTCGGCCGACCTGTGCGTCGACGAGGGCATCGAGCTGTTCGGCCATGGCGTAGCTGTAGGAGGCCGTGGGCAGGGTGCGGCGGAGGGCCTCCAGGAGAAGTCGGCGGCGCCAAACGGGTGGCCTGTCGGCCAGGGCGTCGAGCGACAGCCAGCCGCCTGGGTCGCATTCGACGAACGCCTCATCCATCCGCTTTTCGAGCGCCGGACGAAGCGCCTGGTCCACGTACTCCCGCATTAGCGATGCCGAGCGGGCGAGAGAGTCCCGGACGCCCTCAAAATGATCGTCGAGCCGCGGTAGAATCTCGGTCCGCATCACGCCCCGATCGTAGTCGAGGCTGCGGTTCGTCGGGTCGGTCCGCCACGGTAGATCGACAGTTTCGGCGTACGCCTCGATGTCGTCCCGACGGGCATCAAGAAGTGGGCGCACGAGGGGAATCGACGGCGCTTCTCGTAGGGGGCGCGACGGGCGCATTCCGGCGAGCCCCTCCGGCCCGCTCCCCCGCACAAGGTTGAGGAGAAGCGTCTCGGCCTGGTCGTCGCGATGGTGCCCGGTGGCCACCGCGGCTGCATCGATTTCTAACGCCCGCTCGGCCAGGGCCTCGTAGCGCAGCCGTCGGGCGGCCTCCTGAAGCGATTCGCTCTCGGCCTCCGCCCGCACCTCTGCGTCGAGCGTGACGACCGTGAGTGGAACCGAGGGATCCTGCTTGTCGCACCACCGGCGCACCAGTGCTTCGTCCGCGTCGGCCCCCTCCCGCAGGCCGTAGTTCGCGTGCAGCGCATACACGTCGTAGCCGAGTCGCCGGAGCACAGAGAGGCACGTCATCGAGTCGGCCCCACCACTTGCCGCGACGAGCACCGAGACGTCGTCATCCAGCAGGGCGTGGTGCTCGATGAATGATGCGACCGTTTTGACGAGTGGGGGCATCGACATAGCGCGGACCGTCCAGCGGAGAACCTCGGTTCCAGAACACGGAATGGACACCCCCTCCCAAATGCCTCCCGGGGACCGGATTGTTCGACAGAAGGCGAAAAACCACGGTTCCCTGCGGTGTCATCTGGAGGCCGTCTTTGCCCGCAACGCGTCGAGCCGCTGTTGCGCCGTCTCGACGCGATCCCGCAGCTCCGGATCGGCGTCTTTCCACGCCTCAACGAACCGCTCGTAGGCAGCCTGGGCCTTCTCGGGCCTCCCCATCTCTTCGTAGAGCTGGCCGAGGCGCTCGTGGG
>CAZMDV010000376.1:0-3057 GCA_964564875.1 uncultured Salinivenus sp. | reverse complement strand
CGCCGGTGTAGTAGAACGACAGGATCTCCCGATAACTTTTGCCCTGCTCGGCCATCGCGTGGGCGCCCCACTGGTTGAGCCCCACGCCGTGCCCGTGCCCCCGGCCCTCAAAGACGTATTCCGACCCCTCACGGCGAGCGTCGAACCACGTGCTCTTCAGTGTCGTCCCGTCGGCCCCCTCGTTAACGACGGATCGGAATGTGGTTGCTTCGACCTTGGTCTCGGACCCATCGGAGCGGAGAATCTTGACGGTGCGCAAGCGCCCGTCCGGGCTGCGCTCCCCGAGCAGGAAGCCCTCGACGGAGGTGCCCTGGTGGAGGGATAGGGCCTGGAGCAGTGCCCGGCGATTGATCCGAAGCGACCACTGATGCTTGGGCGAGGACTGGTCGTAGGGATCCTCTTTGCCCCGGAGGTAGGGAAGCGGGTCGCTCCCCGTCCACACGTCTTCGTTGTTCGCCGTGTGGCCCCCGCTCGACGAGAAGTAGACCGCCTGGATGGGAGACCCGTCGTGGGTCAAGATTTCGCCTCGGGTCGCCCGTGCTGCCGCCTGCGCCGCCTCGGTGACGACCTCCTGCCCCCGATACACCTGTGAGGCGGTCCCGTCCACGTGGTCGTACGCGCCATCGAAGTGTTTGGTAGAGAACAGCGCGTAGGTTCGGGCCACGACGGCCATCGCCCGGGTGCCGGCTCCGTCCTCGAACCCGTACTCGCTAGCCACGACGCTCGCCACGTAGTCCTGAAGCGGCGCCCGATTGACAAGCTGAAGTCCCGACTCGGACCCTGCGGAGCGGAGCCGGAGGTGTCCCGTGTACGTGCGGGTCGACTCGGGGGCCAGTTTGAGAATCCAGGTGGCCTCGCGTGTCGGCGCGAAATGCAGGGAGCGGGCGTAGAGGCGCGCGTCCTTGTGGATCGCGTAGACGTCGCTCTGACGGCGCCCCAACGTGACCGTTTCCTGGGGGCGAAGCTGGAGGATCGGGGTGCCACCACCGGGAGGGAGCACCGCCAAGGGACCTTGCTCCGGTGTCAGTTGGGCGGACGCGGGGTCAATGTCGTGGTGGAGGCGGACCTGTACCCACCTCGAACTGTCCGACGCAGGCTGGGCCGTTGCTCCGGATCCGAAGCTGGGCCCTAGAAGGAGGAGTCCCGCAATAGCTGCCGTCCACCCCCCCATCGAGACCCCGTCCCTCCGGAGTATCCAATGAAAACCAAGCCAAAGCATTTACAGTGTGGGCGCTCCGGTCGATTATCTAATTCGGGAACAGATCCCCGCCGCACGACGAGGCTCCTACGATTTGATGTGGGTGCCTCGTTCCCGGAGTGATCCCAACGCGGAAGGCCTTGTGACCCTTGAGAGCCGTCCACTGCCCTGGTCATGATCATTGACACCCACGCACACCTCTACCTCGACCGGTTCGACGAGGACCGGGACGCCACCCTCAGGCGCGCGCGAGGGGCTGAGGTGGACGTCATCGTAATGCCGGCGATCGACGTGGCGTCGATTCAGCAGGCCGTGGATCTGTGCGAAACGTACGACGGCCTCTACGCCATGGCCGCCCTGCACCCCTCCGAGACGAAAGACGCCACGGAGGAGGACTTCGAGGCCGTCGTCGAATGGTGCTCGCATCCGGACGTGGTCGCGGTGGGGGAGAGCGGGCTCGACTACTACTGGGATCGCTCGTTTGACGAAGCCCAGCAGGCCTTCTTTCGGCGCCACATCCGCCTCGCCATCGAGGCCGACCTGCCCCTCGTCATCCACAACCGGGAGGCGACCGGGGACATCCTCCGCATCTTGGAAGAGGAGCACATGCGAACCGACGTTCCAGAGCGGATGCGGGGCATTCTGCACTGCTACGTGGATCCGCCCGAAGTGGCCCAGCGGGCCTGGAACCTCGGCTTCTTCGTGGGGGTGGGCGGCATCATCACCTTCTCCAACAGCGAGGCGGACCAGTACGTGAAGGAGGTGCCGCTGGAGCAGATCGTCGTGGAGACCGACAGCCCGTACCTTGCCCCGGAGCCGCACCGGGGTGACCGCAACGAGCCGGCATACACGCGCCACGTGGTGAAGCACCTCGCCGACGTGAAAGGCGTTCCGCTTGAGGAAGTGGCGGAAATCACGAGCCGGAATGCCCAGATCATCTACGAGATCCACCCCGACGGGGACGCCGAGTACTTGTAGCAGGGGGCGCCGGTCGCGGCTACGGCACGGAAAACACGTCCTTGATCGCGACCCCCCCGTCGAGATCGAGATCGGTGACTTGGCCCTCGGAATATCCCTTCGATAAAAGAAACGCCCCGACCGGGCCGTCCCGATCGGGGCGCAGAAACAGCCGCCGGCCGCTGCAGAAGACGAGGCCGACGGGGCGATGTAAGGTCGGTTGTATATGGGCGTGCGGAAGGGAGGAGGTGTGGACGTATTATCCGATACGTCCACACGTCCACACCTCCGTACGTCCTACTCCTCTTCACCTTCGTCGACGACCTCGTAGTCGGCGTCGTGGACGTCCTCGTCCTCGGACTCAGGGGCGCCATTGCCGGGACCTCCGGCGCCTGCGCCCGCTTCGGGGCCAGCCCCCGCGCCTGCTCCGGCGGGGCCCGCACCCGCGGCAGCACCCTGCTGCGCCTCTTGCTGACGCGCCTCGCGGATTTCTTCGCCGGCGGCCGACCAGGCTTCGTTCAGCTCATCGAGCGCGTGCTCCAGCGCACCGATGTCCTCGTCGGCACTGGCCGTTTCGAGCTCGTCGTTGAGCGTCTCCAGTGCGTCTTCGAGGTTCGAGCGCTTGTCGTCGGGAATCTTGTCCCCGTACTCCTCGAGGCCCTGCTCCACAGAGTAGGCCATGGAGTTTGCCTCGTTGATCGTGTCGGCGCGCTCCTTGCGCTTCTCGTCTTCCTCGGCGTGCTTCTCGGCCTCTTCCTTCATCTTCTCGATCTCCTCTTCGGTGAGGCCGCTAGACGCCTCGACGCGGATGGACTGCTCCTTGCCGGTATCCTTGTCCACGGCGGAGACGTCGAGGATGCCGTCCGCGTTGATGTCGAACGTCACCTCAATCTGCGGCGTGC
>CAZMDV010000375.1:0-3057 GCA_964564875.1 uncultured Salinivenus sp. | reverse complement strand
GAAAGGGTGTGGGAGCGCGGGGGTGGAGAGAGCATATCCTCCCTTCCCCCTTTCTCCCTCTCCCCCATTCACTCTCCTCCACTCCCCCACGCCCTTCCGCTTCGAACGAGGAACAAGTCCATTTCGCCGTAGCTAAAAGCGGTCCGATTCCTTCGCCCATCCCCCCGGCGCGCCATGGCTGCTTCCGACCCCGGCCCGGATGCGGACGTGTCCTCTCCCGTCCAGCACGACACGGAGGCCTTCGACCGTGCCCTCCCTCAGCTTCTCGGCGGCGACGAGGAGCCATCCACGACCCGCATCCTCTTTCACGGCGGCACGCGGGAGGACCGGCAGCAGGCCCTGGCGACCCTCACCCGCCACACCACTGCCAATGTGCACCAGTTTCGGGTGCCGTCGCTGCTGGCCGAGCGGCGGATGCAGACGCAAAATGCTCTGCGCAAGGCATTCGACCACGCGGCCGAGGAGTCGGCGCTGCTCTACTTCGACGCCGCGGATGCCCTCTTCACCCACGAACACGTCGACACGCCCGACGACGCCGACGAGAGTGCCCTTCCCACCATGGCTGAATACTTCTTCGACCGTGTGGTGGCGTACGACGGAGTCGTGGTGCTCGCCCTTCAGAAGAAGAATCGCGTCGAGTGGGCCGACGAGCACGTTCACCTCATTGTCCGCTTTGAGTGAGACTGAGCCCCACGAATCCCAACCCTGAGGCGCTCCGGGCTTGACCGGGATCCGTGAAGCGATGGCCGAGGGCGGCGCTGCGCGAACGGAGGCAGACACCTCGAACGTCCGAGGTCCATCCCAGAAGCTTCCCCCATCTCGGCCGCCGGAGGCCCGTCGAGCACGCATCCCCAGCGAAGATGCGACCCAGGGAGAACCTGGCCTATGCTTCTTCAGGACCCGCCTCTGCACGAGGCAATCGCACGGTGAAGCAACTGCCCGTTCCCTTCTCCGTCTCCACCTCAATCGTCCCCTCCATTTGGTCGACGGCTTGCTTTGTCACTGACAGTCCCAACCCCGTCCCCTCGTACGTCCGGCCTTTGCCCTCCGATTCCTGCCGAAACGCCTTGAGGAGGTCCGGAACGGCCTCCGGATCCATCCCTTGTCCAGTGTCCTCGACCTCCAGCACTACCTCCTCCTCGGCCGCTCGGACCCGCACCCACACCTGGCCCCCCTCCCCTGTGTATTTTACTGCGTTCGACACGAGGTTGCGCAGAACGATCCGCAGGGCCCCCTCGTCGGCCCGTCCCCAGATCGGGGCATCCGGGGTCTCCACCTGAAGATCAACGCCCGCCTCTTCGGCCTGCTGGTCGAACAGTGCGGCCCCCTCTTCGGCCTGCTCGACGAGATCGAGCGGAGTGAGCACAATCTCCATCTCCTCCGCCTCAAGCTTCGAAAGATTCAGAACCGCGTCGAGCGTTTCGAGAAGGCGCTGGCCTCCTTGCTCGATCAGGTCCGCAAACTGGGAGATCGACCCCTCCTCGCCTGATACCTCCGCCCCAATCGCCTCGGCGAAGCCGATGATCGACGTGAGGGGGGTTCGGATCTCGTGGCTCATGTTTGCCAGGAATGCCGACTTCATCTCGTTCACCCGCTCGGCCTCCTCCTTCGCCTGCACGAGCTCGTGCTCTCGATCCAGGCGGTCGAGCACCACCGCCGCGTAGGTCGTCAGAATCTCAATGAGACGGAGGTTGAAGGCACCGTAGTCCTCCACCTCCACCTGTCCGAGAACCACAGCCCCGTGCTCCCCGATGGGCACACCGGCCATTGACCGCAGATCCCCGTAGTCAAACTCATTGTCGAGTTCCCCAACGTTCTCGACCACGACCGTCTCGCCGGTTCGGTAGGCCTGAGCGGTCACGCTGTCTCCATCGAGGGGAATGGAATTGGGCAAAGGAACGCGATGGCCTTCCTCAACAGTCGCTCCCTTGGGGACGATGGCTCCATCTTCCACGTAGCCTGTGCCACATGCGGAGTAGTCGAAGACGTCTCGAAGAACGTCCTGGACTCGCTCGAAGACCGCCTCGGGGCGTTCCACCGTCAAAAGACGACTGGTCGCCGCGTAGAGGGCCTCGATCTTCTCCTGCCGGTCCCGGAGGGTTTCTGCCCGCTGTTTTTGCTCGGTAATGTCGGCGATGGCCCCGTCGTAGCCCACGATTTTGTCCTCTTCGTCGCGAACAATTGTGGCACTGATGAGCCCGGTGAACGTCGACCCGTCCTTGCGTTTCAGCTCAACTTCGGCGGGCTCGAATCTTCCCTCCTCCCTCGTGATCCGTCGGTGTTCCCACCGTACCTCAGGACGTGCGTACAGTTCGACTGGATCGACCTGGAGGATTGCCTCGACACTTTCGTACCCAAACATCTCCGCGAAGGCCCGATTGGCGAACACGAGTCCCTCTTCGGGCACCGACCGGTAGATGCCGTCCGAGACGTTCTCCGTGATTGAACGGAACCGCTTCTCACGCTCTCGGAGGGCCTCCTCCATCTCTTTTCGCTCCGTCACGTCCCGGAAGACCGTCTGGCCGGCCTCCTCCCCCTCAAACTCAATGGGGACCGTGTGGCTCTCAATGACCCGGCGTTCTCCGTCCATCCCGACGATCTCCAATTCGCGCGGATCGGTGGGCTCCCGATCCTGATAAATTTTCTGGAGGCGCTCCTCGAAGACCTCCTGCTGGTCCTCCTCCGCAGCCAGGAACCGCTGAAGAGGCTGGTCGATCACGGCTTGCGGCGTCTCCGCGCCCAGAATCCGAGCTCCGGCCGGATTGACGTAGCGGATCTCTCCGTCGACGGAGATGTGGAGCCCGTCCTGAAGCTTTTCAACGAGGCGCTGCCAGCGCTCCCGGCTCTGTCGAAGCTCTTGCTCCTGCTGCTTCTGCTCGGTGATGTCGGTCACGGCCCCGTCGTAGGCCTGCACCTCCCCGTCTGGCCCCCGAACGATCGTGCCGCTCAAAAGGCCAGTGAACATCGTCCCATCTTTGCGCCGAAAATCCACTTCCATTCCGTCAAGGCCATCGTTCCGGTTCGAGCGCTCGATGACACGCTCGCGTTGATCTGGGT
>CAZMDV010000374.1:0-3059 GCA_964564875.1 uncultured Salinivenus sp. | reverse complement strand
AGGCCGTCGAAGTTGGAGGTCGGCGGATTAGACGGTCGATTGCCGCCCGTCATCTGCCGGATTGGGTCCTGACCTATGTTGCGCTCCGGCCGGAAGCGCTGCGGAATCTCGTTGTTGGGGATCTCGTACCCGTCTTCCTTCGGCGGGGTGGCAACGTCTCCAGCCTCCACCGCATCCAGGGACTCCAACGTGTCCATCCGAATTGGGGTAATGACCTCAACGTCCTGAACGCCTCCGGGGTCTTGTCCCCAAGCTCGGGGGGCTGCAAAGAGGAGAAGGGCGAGGGCGAAACACGAAAAGAGCTTCCAGGAAAAGTCAATAGAGCGCGTGTCGCTTGTCATAGCGGGTAATTTTATCTCTTGGCGGCAACGATCGGGGATCGGCAGCAGCGAGAGTCACTGCCGGGGCTCTCAGCGCTTGCTCCCAAGATGGAGAAGCAACCAGCCCGTGCATCTTCATCACGTCTATGTAGAAAGTACCGGTGAGACGCGCTCCTAATAAATTTGCCCGCGCATCAAATTTCAAGCAGGGGAAACACAAGTAACATCGGGATTATCACTCAGGCCCCAAATATTGGGGACGACGTAAGTTATTGCCAGGCAAAGACTTATGTAATATGGAAGAACAAGAATATGAGCCGGAATCTATTTTCTTACAAGAGTACGGTACTCTTGGATGATCGACCTCGATCCGAATGGCGCCGCCATCGGGAGCAAAAGCGCCCGGGTTCGCTGGCGAGTCTCGTCGAGACGCGGGCTGAGACGCTACGGACCTTATGCTCGGCCCGCTTGGGCGTCGGAAAAAGCGTTCGAACGTTCTCACGCGTGGAATTCTCTACCGGGCCGTGGCGGGTCAGACGTGCCCCCCTCGCAGGAAGATCTGAGACGGTCGCGTTTTTGGGAGTGGGTCTTGAGGCGCTCCGGGTTGCCCCGGCCTTCGTGACGCCCCCGATTGAGGATCGATGCTGGAGGCAGAGCCCACGTGGAATTGTTCTCTGGAACTGCCCCCTCCCTCGACGGGGCAGGGAAACGGTGGGCCTGCCCTCCTAGTGCAGATTCAAGCAATCCCTTTTGCAATGGAGTCATCTTGAGCGGAGCGCAGCGGAGTCGAAAGCTCTCCCTAAATGCGGCGAAAACGCCGGATTCAGCCTGAAACTACTTCTTCGCTGCGCTCAAGGCGCTTCGGTCGCCTGGCGGCTCCTCAGAATGACGAGCCCTTCATGGCCCCGAAAATGCCCCCTTGAGAAGCTGGCATTTTGATTTTTCCCTCGCAAGAGGGGCACCTTCGCGGACCTGTCGGGAAAGATCCGAGGACGCTCGGACGGGGGGCGGGGCGCCTCCCCGTGCCGACGAAAGATTTTGGGGGAGTCCCGTCGGGTCAGTCAAAGTCGTAGTGCTCGAAGGCCTCGATCCCACAGTTCGGATAGACCCGACCCGGCGTAGCCGCGAAGTCGAAGTCCTTGATCCGGGGATCGGGGGCCTCCAGCCTGACGATCAGCGCCAGGTACACGTTCGGCGCCATGCAGTCCACCTTGACGGACGAGGCAATAGGGGACCAGGCGTCCTGAATAGCCATCCCGTGGCGAATCAGCGCGCGCAGGATCGTTTCCGGCTCGCTCTCCTCGCCAAACTGCTCACTCCGTCCGTCGAAGATCAGGTAGTACAGCGCCTCGCCCGAGGCCGACGTGTCGGTGACAGCCGTGTCCGGGGGCGGTCGGTTGACGGCCCCCGGGGCCTCTTTCGCCGATACCCTCGTTGGTTCCGGAATTGTGTCTGGGGGCGCGCGGTCGGGGGACGCCGGGCCGTGCAGGGGCACCGCAAGGACCACGGCGAGGATCGCAAGCAACATGGGACCTGTGACAGATAAAAAGGTGGCGTTAAAAAGGCGGCGTGGGGGCGCGCGGAAAGAAGTGGGCTGTTGCTCTGAAAGTAGGAGGGAGCGGCCCGTCCCCGATCGCCGGGACTGGGACCGGGGCCGGGGCGCAGACCTCCCTCCTCTCGTACACTACCGGTCTTCATTCCGATGGCGGCTCACCGTGATCCGGAATTGAGACGACTATTTCTCTCCACTGTCATTCACAGTCTTCGGTCTCGGTACCGTTGTCCGCGAAACTGACCTGGTCGGTCGAAAACCGGTCCACCTTGACGATGTGGTAGGGCATGGTCGATGAGTCGGAGACAGTGCAATTGGCGCCCGGCTCGACTTCGGTCACGAAAATGGTTACTAGCGTCGGATTCATGTTCTTGGTAATGCTCCTGATGTCCGCCTTGTACCCGTCGCTCGGGCGCTCGCCAAGCATCGCCACGACGATGACCTTCTCTGAGAAGTCGATCTCCGGCACACTGGCGTCTTCTCCGTGCAGGTCCTGCCAGAACGATTCGAATGCGCCCGCGTCGCGAATGACCCGTTGAATACCGTCTGACTCGCTCTCACCGACCGCCTCAGGCTGGACGTGCGACTGCTCGACGGTCTCAAACGAAAGGGGTCCCGTAGGGGCATTAGGCCCGGTCGGTCCCTCCTCGCTCGAGGAACATCCCCCGGCAAATGCCAAGACTGCAATGGCGAGGGTTGGGATTAGGAAGTGCGACGGTAGGAAACGGGATAGGGAATAGGACATGGTCAGATCTAATTGGTGAAAAGAATCTCGCTCCACGGCAACAATCCTCGTCTTTCTTCTTCGGACGGCCGCCGAGATCAGGGAATAGCGGTGCGTTCCGTGTAAAGGTCCCTGACCGAGAGGCAGTGTCCGATTACGGCTACGCAACAGGGATTCGTGCCCCTCAGCGGAAACACCCCGGCAAAGATTCGTCGAAGAGTGGACCTCGGACCCTTCCAAGGGGAGTCGTTCAACACACGGGCTCCTGCTCAACACCCATCTTCACGTGTATCAAAACTGTGAATTTTTCACCCAGCGTGCCCTTTCCGGGCCACCCAAAGGCTTATCGTCACCAAGCTTAAGACCTACGGCGTCCTGCGATTCTCACTCCCTGCGCGATGGACTCGCTAGGCCGCTTCTTCGCGGTGCGTCGTTTGCCCAAGGAATGAGGCACACGCAACCG
>CAZMDV010000373.1:0-3062 GCA_964564875.1 uncultured Salinivenus sp. | reverse complement strand
ACCAGTTTCTCGTTCTCCTCTCGCAGGACCTGAGACAGCACCCGAAGAACACCCTTCGTTCGGTTTTCTGCTTTCTGGACATCGACCCGGACGTAGACATCGACACGTCCGTCCGCCTGAACCGAACCGACGAGCAACAAAGCTACGCGCTGGGAGCGGTTCTTTCCATCCTTCCCAGTTGGTGTCCGCCCCTTGCCCGCCGGTGGACTCCGGAGTCACTCCGGCTCTGGGTCGAGCAGTCCGTACGGCGGGGCGCCACGCACGCCGAAGACAACCGCCCGGTTCTCCCTCCTTCGCTCGAAAGTACATTGCGCAGACGGTACGAGCCCCACGTTCGGCACCTTTCAGACGTGATCGACCGGGATCTGTCGGACTGGCTACCCGCTGAGGCGAGCCGACAGCCCCCAGAGTAGTGGATCTTCGCCCGAGGGGCCTTCTCCCACATTTTTCTCACCGGCCTTTTCTGCCTCAGCCGTGTGCCTCTTTGAATTCCAATCGCGTTTGAGTTCCAATCGCGGCTCTCCGGGCGTTGAAAGCAGAACGCTCGTCTTCGACGCTCACCAGTAGACTCTGCCATTCGGCGAACGATCCTCTCCGCGCGCTCATGTTCGGAATTACGGTATTCGGCCAGATCGCAGTCGTCGTGGGAAGCCTCTTTCTCGGGCTTCACTACGCCCTCATCGAGTGCACTCAGCCGTTCCCGGGCGATGTTCTCATCGGCTCGTTGGGAGGCGTGACGGCCCTCGGCTACGCACTTATCAAGGCCCCTCGCAATATCATTACCCGCACCCTGGTCCAAATGGCCTTCGTGTGGTCGGGCCTGGCCTTCCTAGCCGGGCTCGCATTCGTGGGACAGTTTCTGCTCGGGCAGGCCGGCTTCTTGATTGGAGACGGAACGGTGTGGCTCTCCGCCGGGCTTCTCGGGGGCGTCGCATTCCTTCGGGCCAAGCATCCACGGGCCCGCTACCGCCGCGTGGAGGGCGAATACGACACGTCCCTCCGACTCCTGCAGCTCACCGACCTTCACATCGGAGACATTTGGTCGGCGAGTGACCTTGCTCGCATCGTCCGGAAGGCGCGCCATTACCGCCCCGACTGTGTGGTCATTACGGGGGATCTTCTTGACGGCATGGAGCCAGTCGATCCGGAACTCGTTGCTCCCCTGCAAGCGTTCGACGTGCCAGTCTACTTCGTGTCCGGAAACCACGACAGCTACACGGAGCGCGAGGTCCTCCTTGATGCGTTGCGCGACATCGGCGTGACTCCGCTGGAAGGATCGACTCAGGAATCAGACCGGGTGAGCCTGCTGGGGGTAGGATACGGCACGACGCGTTCGGAGAGGACGGAACTCGCCCGAAAGTTCCGAACGATCCCCCGCCCCCGGGTCGTGCTCAAGCACAAGCCAGAGGGATTCGATGCCCTCCTCTCCTCAGATCCGGACGCCATTCTTTGCGGGCACGTCCACGGCGGACAGATTTGGCCACTCGGCTACTTCGGCTACATCGAATTCCCGCAGGTCGAAGGGACGCGCTGGCACGGAGACACGATGGTTCACGTGAGCCAGGGCTCGGCCACCTGGGGGCCTCCCTTTCGGCTAGGCACCCGAAGTGAACTCACGATCATCGACTTCGTGCCGGAATGAGTCCACACACCAGGTCGGCGCAACGGCAAACCAGAGGAGTGTGCTCAGAAGGCGCCAGCTATTCCGGTCGCCGGACTGGCCGGGCCGGGCCTGATGAAAAAACTCGTCCCAGTGGGCGCGCAGACGCTCAATCTTGACCGAGAGCGAGTACCGGTCGTCGTAGAGCGTGAGGTCCAGGGATGGAGAGCCGTTGGCCTCCAGTACGTGGAAGTCCCCATCTTGGAGGGCCTCCAGGGACTGTGCCTTTACGTCAAACCGCCCGAAGCGAAGCCCAATCTGGTCGGCCGCTGCTTCACAGGCCGCCCTCAATTCCGGCGTCACCTTGTCGGTGACGTCTCGGCAGGTCCCCTCCTCCCCCGGATGCGCAGCGACCTGCAGCGACACACATCGACCCTCGGGAGGCACCCATTCACCGTTCTCGATCTGCGCCGCAACGCCCGAACCGTACTTCTCCTCGACGAGAACGCGGAGACGGTGCTTCCCGTCGCCCCACACCGTCCGTACGGGCACCTCTGTAAGCCCATAGATCTTGAGTCGTGCCCCGACCCGCATGACGTTGATCCCGTACTCCTTCGGAAGATCGACGAAGGGCTGCAGAATCATCGGCTCCGTTCCCGTCGCCGCCGTAAGCTCCTCGCGCGAGAAGACCTTGCGGACGCCGCGGCTCTGGGAGCCAAACAGGGGCTTCACGACGAATGGAAACGAGTGCTCCGCGACGAACGTCTCGACCGACGCGTGATTGGGCTCTTCTCCGATCGTGAGACTCGGGAGGTAGGGCGGCTTGGTCCCGTAGCGGGACAGTTTCGACGCAATCGGAAGTCCGCCAAGTTTGAGTTGCGGATTGGCGTTTAGGAATGGACGGAGCGGCAGTTCGCAATAGAGCGAGCGGCGAGCAAACCACGGAAGGAGATACAAATGTCCCAGAATGAGGTGGAGCTTCTCTGTGGGAAGTCCCCAGATCTGAGAGTTGGGAGATGGGGGTACATCGCCACGGGAATCGGGCTCATCGGGGACCGGGTCAGGCATCTGGGCCATTCATTGCCATTAGGCGAGGATGTCAGGAATCAGGAACGCGGCGGAACTTCGTCTCTCTGCATGATGACTATTTGGAGGATGTCCCGTAAACAGAGACGGTGCTGTCATTATTACACACTATCGCTCATCTTCCATCTGATCAACCAGGGCCGCCCGGGGTCGAAAGTCAACCTAGTCGCCCGGGCGCGAGGAGAAATACTTTTCGTCAAAGACAGACCCTTCGTCTTCGCGGCTCACAACTGCACACGTGGCACCGGCGGGAAATCAATTCGTCAGAGCGAGACGCCGAACTCCTCGTCCGCCTCGAAGGAGCGCACGAGCGCCGCGTAGAGCTGCACACAGTGCTCGATGTCTTTCGTGTCGACCATCTCGACGGTTGAGTGCA
>CAZMDV010000372.1:0-3065 GCA_964564875.1 uncultured Salinivenus sp. | reverse complement strand
GCGTTCAGCCAGTCGGACACGAGCTTGTCGCGGCCCATCGCGAAGTTGATGCGCGAGGAGGCAAGAATTGAGGCGTTGGCGCTGGAGGCCGTGGCCAGCAGGCCACCCACCGTGAGGGCAATGACCCCCACCGGCCCCAGCACGAGCCGCGCCACCTCGACGACCGCGATGCCCTCGACGTTCGCCACCTCCTGCCACGGCAACACGGCGTTGATTAGCAGCATGATGATGGCGTACAGGACCGTGACGATGAGTACGCTCCCGATGATGGCCAGGGGCAGATTGCGCCCCGGATTTTTCATCTCCTCGGCGACCGTCGTGATTTTCGCGAAGCCGAGAAAGGACACGAAAACGAGGGCGGTGGCGGGAAGTACAGCATCCCATCCCTTCGGGGCAAGGGGCGTGAGCGTGGCCGCGTCCGCGTTCCACGTGCAGGCGGCCATGAAGACGACCAGGATGCCGAGGAGGGTCAGCACGATGATGTTCTGCAGCTTTCCCGTCTCCTTGGCCCCCACGTAGTTGACCCCCACGAAAAACGCACCCGCCAGAAGGGCAAACAGTTGATCGTCGGTAAACGTGAGTCCGGCAAGGTGCAGGTCAGGGAAGGGAAGAAAGCCGACGACGTAGCTGCCAAAGCCGAGCGCGTAGAAGGCCGAGGCAAACGCCAGTCCCATCCAGTTGCCGAGCCCGGCGATGCTGCCGAAGAGGGGGCCGAGTGCGTGATTGACGTAATAGTAGCTGCCGCCCGCCATCGGCATGGCCGTGCCCAGTTCGCTGGCCGACATGGCCGTAAAGAGCGAAATCACCCCGCCGATTACGAACGAAAGGGCCACGATCGGGCCCGCCACCTCGGTCGCCGGGCCCGGAAGCACGAAGATGCCGGCCCCAATCATGGTGCCGACCCCAATGGTGAGAGCTTCCAGAAGACCGAGGTCCTTGGCAAGTTCGCTCATTCGAAAAGTGGAACGTCAGACAAAAAGGTCCGAGAGTCGGGGAAGTACCACGAATGGACGCACGGACGAGACCGTGAGTCATTCCCTGAGTTTCCACAAAAAATACGTGCCTCCTGCTCACCGATGTTTGAGGAGAAAGCAGGATTGGCAATCACGGCTGCTACTCCTCGGGAGAGGTTGTAAAGCCGACCGATTCCTTCAGTCGCTTCACGCCTTCCACGGCCCGCACCGAGAGGGTATCGGGCACGTAGCGGCGCACCATGAGGACCGAGCAGTCGGCGCGGTCGGCCACCACGTCGGGAATCGAGCCGAAGAGCACCTGGCGCAGCGTCCACTCGCGGGAGGCGCCGATGAGGACGAAGTCGTAGTCGGTCGTGGTCATCGCAGCGTCGATGCCCTCGGTGACACTCTCGGCCTTCTGAACGAGGTAGCGGACGTTGTCGTCACTTCCCACGAGGTCGGTGACCGTCTCGGCAAGGGCGGCTTTTTCCTGCTCGGCATCCACGTCCTCACGCACGACCCTCAGTAAATTCACCGTCGCGCCCCGGCTTCGGGCCACGCGGAGGGCAATCTCGAGGCCGAGCTGGGCGTGCAGTCCGCCGCCCCACGGCAGCAAAATTTCATCCATCTGCTCGAAGCCGCGGTCCTTCAGCACCGCCACGTCCGCCGGCGCGTTCTTGATGACCCGCTGGATGGGGGTGTTGTAGATCCGCCCTACGTTGAAGCCGCCCTGCCACCCCATCAGCAGCAGGTCGGACTCCTGCGCCTGCGTCTCGTCGATGAGGCCGCCGAACACGTCGTGGGCCACGTCGACGACCGACTCGATGGCCGTCTCGTGCAGGGGACGAGCCCCATCGGCTTTCGCCTGCGCCTCCGCCTGTTCGGCAAGGTCGGCGATCGTGTTTTCCAGGGAGGGTCGCTGAGCGAACCGGTCCCGCGCCTCGCGGAGGGGCGTCTGAATCGGCACGTCGACCAAGTGAATGCCCGAGACGCGCCCGCCAGCGGTGCTCCCGGTCGCGATGTAGCGGCCCAGCTGCAGCAGGTCCGATTCGTGGGCGGGATTGGCGAGGGCCACGGCCACGCGCCGTGCGTCGTCGGCGTTGATGGCGCGTTCGCCCGGTGCAAGAGCCTCCGGCAGTTCCACGGCAAACTCAGGCGTCGGCGCGGTAAGGGCACTCCACCCTTGCTCGGCCCACTGCGCCCGAAACTCCGGCACCGCGTGCTCGATGTCAACCCGGCTCCGTCCCCACGCGTAGTACCACGCGAGGCTCACTACGATGAGCACGACGATCGCAATCTGTGCGAAGGGGCCGGAGTAGAGCACGATGCCGAGGCACGCCAGCGCCGCGAAACCCTGTGCGAAGGGGAACAGGGGCGTGCGGTAGGAGGGCTCGTACCAGTCCGGTTGCGCCACGCGAAGCGCCACGCAGCCCACGTTGAGGGCGGCGTAGCTGTAGAGCTGAAGCACGCTGGCAATCTTGGCGAGCTGCTCCAGGCTTTCGATCAAGAGAAAACTGAGGGCCAGCACGCCGGTGAGCAAAATGGCGCGGTGCGGCGTGAGGAGCGTGTCGTGAATCGCGCTCAGCCAGTTGGGCACCATGCGGTCGCGGGCCATCGCCAGGTTGATGCGCGAGGACGCCATGATGCTCGCGTTGGCCGAGGAGACGGTTGCCAAGAGGCCCGCAAAAATGATGGCGCCCGCGCCGACGGGCCCCGCGAGGGTGCGGGCTGCCTGCGTAAGGGGGTCGCGCACCTCGCCGATCGTTTCTTGCTCGAAGATGCCCCCGATGACGAGCAGGATCACGACGTACAGGACTGTCACCAGCGCCACCGACCCGATGAGCGTGCGCGGCAGGTTCTTGGCCGGATCCTTAATCTCCTCCGCCACCGCCGCGATCTTCACGAAGCCGAGGAAGGAGACGAACACGAGGGCCGTGGTCGACGCCACCGGGGCGCCGCCGAAGGGGAAGAAGGGCGTAAAATTGCTCCACTCGATGTAGAACGCCCCGATGCCACAGAACGCGCCCAGGATGCCCATCAGCGTGAGCACCACGATGACCTGCATCTGCCCGGACTCCTTGGCCCCGTACACGTTGATGGCCGTGAGGAGAA
>CAZMDV010000371.1:0-3071 GCA_964564875.1 uncultured Salinivenus sp. | reverse complement strand
CAGGGCAACGATGTCCCTCGGGATGGAGCCTCTGCCACTTCGCTAAACAGGTACGCAGGTCGTCCCTACGTCCACGGAAGAAGCAAAATGCACAGCGAAATCTCGCATCTGGTATTATGACGCCTACGACAGAGTCTCCGTCCTCACTTCGACTCCGCCGCAGCGGCGACCGCCCTCTTCAAGACCTGGGATGGTCCAAAAACCGGCTGACCTTCTCGTTTGCCGAGTACCACGATCCGGACTGGATGGGGTTCGGGCCGCTTCGCGTGCTCATCGAAAGCCGCATCGACCCGCACGAGGGATTCTCGAAGCACCCGCACCGCAACGTCGAGATCGCGAGTTACGTGACGGACGGTGCGCTGCGCCATCGCGACAGTTTCGGGCATGCGTCGACCCTCACGGAGGGCGAGATGCAGCTCATCAGCGCCGGGCGCCGGGGCATGATTCACAGCGAGAACAACCCGACCGACGAGCCCGAACGCCATTACCAGATCTGGCTTCGTCCCAGCCGGTCCGACACGGACTTTGACTACCACGAGGTGGGATTCGCGCCCGAGGAGCGCAAGGGTCGGTTCCGCCTGTACGTCTCGCCCGACGGACGCGGCCGGAGCATGCCGGTCAATGCAGACGCGTACATCTCTGTGGGACGGTTTGCTGCCGGAGAGACGGCCAGCTACGAGTTGGCGGAACGGCGTGGGGCCTGGCTGCAGGTTATCGACGGGCGGATGGAGGTTGAGAACGCCTCGCTCCGGCAAGGAGATGGCGTCGGCATCACCGGAATGGAGAACATCAACTTCTCTTTCCGCGCCCCGAGCGAGGTGCTGATCGTCGACGTGCGGATGCGAGAGGCCCCCAGCGCGAGAATAACCGGATGAAAACCGTCCGGGGCGCCTCCCCCTCAATGACCGGGGTCCCCGTCGTCCCGCCTCCCTCAATCCGCATTCCCTCTTCTCTCGGGAGGCCGCCCTTTCGCTCCCGTCGGCGGCGCGGCGTTCCCCGGCCTCCGTCTCACCTCACGTCGTATTCGATTCTCGTTTCCGAACACGTTTGGTTTGATAGTTTTATAGTTGCCGAAATATTTGATGAGAGTTCCGAGCTCAGTCCCATGGACACGAGTCTGGCGGAGACCTTCAAAGCCCTTGGCAACCCCAACCGGCTGGCGCTCATGAAGCGGCTCCTGGAGCGGGCCCTCTCCTGCTGCGAGGCCGATCGGCCGGAGGACTGCGAAATGGACCCGACCTGCTGCGGATTCGCCGACCTCGTCGACGAGCTCGATGTCGGCAAGGCCACCGTGTCGCACCACCTCAAAGAGTTGCGGCAGGCCGGCCTCGTGGAGCGCATCCGGGAGGGCCGCCGGGTGTATGTCCGCGCCAATACCAGCCGACTCGAAGAACTCCGGGACTTCCTCAATGCCCGAGCACATGCGGGCTAGGCCTGTCGACTGTCACTGGTCCTTCGGAGTGACCGCTAGACATCCGGGTTGTTGAATGCCACGAACGTCTCTACATCTTTGGCGGTGAAGGAGCCAGTGATGGTGACTGTCTCCTCCGTGACACCCCCGTCGGTGAACGTGAAGGTCGTGCCCGTAGCCTCAATCGAGCCGGATACCTTGTTGCCGCTCGACTCGTTGATTTGAATCGTGCCGCTCTCGATCACGTGCCAAGGTTTATTTTGGAAGTTCTCAAAGTCCTCGTAGAAAAAGCCGACGAAGTTGGTGGTGCCGGGGTTAGGCTGATCTGTGAAGTTGTAGCTGCCGGAATCAGGCCGATCCGAGCTGCGCGCAACCCAGCCAAAGAGACCATCCGTAGCGCTTTGTTCTGAAAACGATTCATTGTCGCTCAAATAGATGCCGAAGGCGCTCTCGCCGGTGTTGGGGTTTTCCCCCTCGTAGAAGAACGAGAACCCATTCAGCTCCTTCTGCACCGCTTCGACGGTCGCCTCGCTCGACGACGCCGGTTCGATTGTCAGCGAGAACTGATTATCGACGCTGCCTCCGTTCGAGCCGCCGGAGTCGCAGGCGGTGACGAAGAGAAAGGGGAGAAGAGCGACGCAGAGTACACGAAGCGGAATTGAGTAACGCATGGAATCGCAATCTCTGTTGTATTCGAAGGGTTGATGTGAGAGTTGACAAGCGTGGTAGCATTTCCCTACCGCGCTTCACACAACATATATTGCGAAGACTGAATCTTTTTTCGTCCACCTTTGCCCGAAATTCATCTTATTCGGTCTTCGCTAGAAGTGGCGATCCAGGTAGTCCTCTGCCTCCGCCTTCACACGTCCCCGCATCGGCTGTAGAAACGCGCTGAGGTTGATCGAGACGTGGACCGCGTCGGCCTCGACCTCGATGTGACCATCGCCCCCTTGGCCATCGAACTGAAGGGTATTGCCCGCCCACTGGGACTCGACCCCGAGCTTGTCTTCGAGCTTCTGAGCGACGTGCCCGACGGCCGTTCGTCCGTCGTCGAGGCCCAGGGAGTGCGAGCGCGTGATGTTGATGTCAGCCATTGCGGAGACCGTTCGTTGGGAGATGAAGAGCAAACTGCGTAGGGGTACGGAAAACCGTGGACTCCGTTCTCTCCGCTTCCAATCGACCTCCACGCCCCCCCGGTCCTCGATTCTCGCCCCTGCCCCTCTTCCACTCCCCCATTCGCCCTTTCTCCCTTTCCCCAGGACCTCCTTGTAAGTGACACGCCCTCGCTGTTTGTTGTAGTCACCCCTTTCGCCAAACCTCCCCCACCGCTCCTCGCCCCTACATGCCCGCCGCACGCTACCGCCTCCTCTTTGTCGCCGGTCTGCTCCTGCTCCCCCTCGGGCTCGCTCCCGGGGGTCACGCGCAGCCGGCCGAGACGCTGCAGTCTCCCGCTACCTTCCTGGACTACGAGCTCGGCGAGCAATTTACCCCTCACCACCGGGTCGTCGACTACGTGCGGCACGTGGCCGAGCACTCGCCCCGCGTCACCCATCGGCGGTACGGCACGTCGGTGGAGGGGCGTCCGCTTCTCCTTGCCACCATCAGCACGCCGGACAACCAGGACCGCATCGAGACGCTGCGCCGCGACAATTTGAAGCGG
>CAZMDV010000370.1:0-3117 GCA_964564875.1 uncultured Salinivenus sp. | reverse complement strand
ATCACCGACGACTACCTGGAGCGGAAGCCGTGGCTGACGATGCACCAAGGCGAGGAGCGTGAATAAACAGTTCCAATCCGTCCCTCACCGTAGCTCACACGAGACCGCCCGCCAATCTTTTTCATGGAAAAACTAACTGTAGTCGACCACCCGCTGCTGAAGCGCGACCTGACGATCCTGCGGCGTGACGAGACGCCGCACGGCCAGTTTCGGAAGACCGTGTCCGACGCCGCGGCGATCCTGGCCTACGAAGCGATGCGCGACATTGAGTTGGAAGAGACCGAGATCGAGACGCCGCTGGAGTCCACTGCAGGGTACGAGATTGCCGAGGACGTGATGGTGGTGCCCATCATGCGGGCCGGGCTCGGCATGGTCGACGGATTCGTGCGGTACATTCCGGAGGCGCGGGTGGGACACCTCGGCATGCAGCGGGACGAGGAGACGTACCGCCCGGTGGACTATTACAGCAACATCCCGGAGGGTATCGAGAGCGCACACGTGTTCGTGGTGGATCCGATGCTGGCGACAGGGGGCAGTGCCACCTTTGCCATCAACCACCTGAAAGAGGAGGGGGGCGAGCACTTCACGTTTGCCTGCCTCGTGGCGGCGCCAGAGGGGGTGGCGAAGCTGCGCGAGGAGCATCCGAGCGTGCCGATCGTGACGGCGGTGCTGGACCGCGAGCTCGACGACGACGCGTTCATCCGGCCGGGCCTGGGCGACGCGGGGGATCGGATTTTTGGAACGCGGGAGGGGTGAGTCATGAGTTGGTGAGTCATGAGTTATGAGTCACGAGGGGGGATTACGAGTCTTGGTTTTTGCCGATGGAGCGGATGTAGCCGTTCAGCATCTGTCGGATTTCGATGAGTTCATCGGACAGCTCCTCATACCGCTCGTCCGTGATGAGACCGCGCATTTTTGCTTTCTGCAACCACGTAATGGTCTCCTGCAATGAACCACGAGCGTAGTAGCAGAACTGACGGTTCTCGCCGAAGTGGTAGCGACCATGCCCTTCACTGATGTTCGCCGCGATTGAGTCTGCCGCCTGCGTGAGCTGTTGACCGATGGAATACTTAGCAAAGGATGGCCAGGCCTCGACTTCCGTCCAGATTCCTTCTGCGAGTTTCATGGCACGCCTGTAGACGGCCAGGTCGTTTAAATCCATCTAATCGATTTCATTCTTTGGGAAAATGCGCTCGTCCAAAAAGACACATTCACCCCGAGTGTGTAACGTCCGTCCTGTTTCTCCCCCGCCCATCGGCGTAGAATCCTTCGACTCATGACTCCTCACTCATGACCCTTCAACCCATGACCATTGACTCATGACGCGTCCACTCGTGACATTGCCTGGAATGCGGGCTCTCTTCATCGGCATAGGGCTGTTCGTACTCATGATGTCGACAGCCCTCGGACAGGAGCAAGGCGCCATTGACGTGCCAGACCCTGTCTTGAACGGCATCGAGTTTTCGGTCACCGTGCCGGGCGACTCGTCCCTGGCGGCCCCCGGGACACCGGCCGTTCGAGTCGGGGGGCGGACCGTGCCACTCGAGTACAATGCGGACGCGGACGAGTGGTCGAGCGAGGAGGTGACCACTGCCTCCAGCGGGACTGTCTCTGTAGACGTCGTGAGCAACGGAGAGGTGCTCCGGTCCACGAGCACCCGGTCGATTCCCGGCTGGCTGTCCCTCTTGCCGCCCCTCCTGGCCATTGGGATGGCCCTCGTGTACCGGAAGGTGGTGCCGGCGCTGTTTTTCGGCGTATGGATCGGGGCCGTCACCGCCATCAGCTTCACGCCCTGGGCCTTGTTCAAGGGATTGCTCGACGCGTTTCAGGTCTACGTGCTCGACGCGATGGCCAATCCCGATCATGTGGCCATCATTCTGTTTTCGCTCATGATCGGGGGCATGGTCGGCATCATTTCCAAGAACGGCGGCACCCTGGGCATCGTCGAGCGCCTCACCGGCTTTGCAAGTGACTCCCGGCGCGGACAGATGGTGACGGGGGCTCTGGGGATCAGCATCTTTTTCGACGACTACGCCAATACGCTCATCGTGGGCAACACGATGCGGCCCGTGACCGATCGCCTCCGCATCTCGCGGGAGAAGCTGGCCTACGTCGTCGACTCCACGGCCGCCCCCATTTCGACGGTCGCGCTCGTGACGACCTGGATCGGGTATCAGGTGGGACTGCTGGGCACGGCCATTGAGAACATCGAGGGCTTTTCCCAGGGGGCCTACTCGGTCTTCCTCAGCTCCATTCCCTACAACTTCTATCCGTTTCTCGCCCTGTTTTTCGTCTTTCTCGTGGCGTATTCGGGGCTCGACTTCGGGCCCATGCTTGAGGCCGAAGAACGGGCCCGGGACAGGGGCAAGGTGCTGGGGGACGACGCCAACGTCGACGAGGCGGCCGAGGGAGAAGAGCTTGAGCCGCCGGAGGGAACGCCGTACCGGGCCGTCAATGCGGTGATTCCGATCGTTGTGCTGGTGGGCGGCGTGCTGGTGGGGCTCTACGCGACGGGCGTTCAGGCCGTGGGGGCGGACGCCTCGCTGAGTGACATTATCGGCGAGGCCAATTCGTACACGGCCCTCATGTGGGGATCGCTGCTTGGGGTTGTGGTTGCCGCTGCGCTCTCCCTCGGGCAGGGCATCTTGGACCTGGAGCAGACCGTGGAGGCGTGGTACGAGGGCCTGAAGTCCATGCTGTTCGCGATGATTATCCTCGTGCTCGCGTGGTCGCTCTCGAACATTACCGACGTGCTGCACACGGCCGACTACCTCGTCTCTATCCTCGGCGAATGGCTGCCCCCGGGCGTAGTGCCCACCATCATTTTCATTCTCGCCGCCGCGACGGCGTTCGCCACGGGGTCGAGCTGGGGGACGATGGGCATTCTCATGCCGCTCGTGATTCCACTGGTCTGGGCGGTCCTCGCCCAAAACGGGATGGATGCCCCCGCCCACTACCACATTCTCTACTCGTCCGTCTCCTGCGTGCTCGCCGGGTCGGTCTGGGGCGACCACTGCTCCCCGATCTCCGATACCACCATCCTCTCGTCGATGGCCAGCGGCTGCGACCACATCGAGCACGTGCGGACGCAGTTGCCGTACGCGCTCACCGTGGGGA
>CAZMDV010000369.1:0-3118 GCA_964564875.1 uncultured Salinivenus sp. | reverse complement strand
GCCGAGGACATATACGCGTACGATGCGTACATGCTGACCTGCACCCATCGCCACTCGGCTCCTCTTCTCAGTCTGGATCTTCATTTGCGCTCAGTTGCCCGCAGGCGCGGTGTTGAGCTTCGCCCCGAGGCGATTGAGGGCGACGCGCGATACGAATAACCGGAATCTGCTCACTCAATCCTTCGAATTGTCAGTCAGGAGGCTCATGAACGTTTACACGTATTCCGAGGCGCGTCGCAACCTTGCCACCGTGCTCGACGAAGCGGAGCGGGAGGGGGAGGTCCGGATCACGAGGCGCGACGGGAGCACCTTCTCGCTCCGGCCCACCCCGAAAGGATCTCCGTTCGACGACGTAGAACCGGTCTCCGGAACGGGGGTCACGCTCGATGAGCTCAATGCATGGGTGCGCGAAGGACGTGAGCGGGAGGATGAATCCTCAGAGAGGAACTGACGCACTGTCGACGCAAATCGGGAATCCAACCGCTGCCAGGCCGCTTCTTGCGGGAAACCTCCATAGGACCTCATCAATCCCCTCCTCCCCGCCCTCGCCATGGCCGCCAGCAGCCCCGGCGTCGTCGGCAACTCCGCCCGGCCCCTGCCCGTTGCGAACTCGAAAACGCCTGGTCAGGGAGAGCGATGACCGCACCAAGTACAACGTCCTGCAACCCGGAACGCTCAACACACGTCCTCGCACACCCGACCCCTACACGCAACATGGAGCTTCTTCTCTTCAGCGACGTGCACGGCGACCTCGACGCCTGCCGTTCCCTCGTGGACCGCGCCGCCGATGTCGACGTGGTCGTCGGGGCCGGCGACTTCTGCATAGCCCGCCGCAATCTCGAGGCGCCCATCGACGTGCTCTCCGCCATCGATACGCCGACGGTGCTCGTCCCCGGCAACGCCGAGACCGAGGACGAGCTAGAAGAACAGATCGCGGCTGTCGGCTGGCCTGCCGCCCACGTGCTGCACGGCACCGGCGTAACGCTGGAGGGTCTCCCTTTCTATGGCCTTGGCGGCGGCATCCCCGTGACGCCGTTCGGACCCTGGAGCTACGACTTCACCGAGGAGGACGCCCGCGACCTGCTGGCCGACTGCCCGGAGGAGGCCGTGCTCGTGTCCCATTCACCGCCGAAGAACGCCGCCGACCGCGACTCGCAGGGAAGGCGCCTCGGCAGCGTCGCGGTCCGCACAGCCGTCGAAGAACGAACCCCTGTGCTTACCGTCTGCGGCCACATTCACGGCAGCTGGGGTGAAACCGCCGAGATCGGACCAACGAGCGTCGTGAACGCCGGTCCTGGAGGACTGGTCTGGGACGTCTCCACGACGGAGGCGGCGTAGCGGGAGGGTTCTGCACAACGCCGGAGGGGAGAGGCGGAGGCAGAGGCCCAGACCCGTACGAGTGGTGTCCCCGACAAACGGTCCTCAAGATGCTCGACAGGACGGAGTTCACGTTGCGCGATGGCCTATCCCGCATCGGCAACCGGCACGCTGGCGGAACGTTCATCTTCTGTTCAAGTGGAAGGTCCCAGTTCTGATCAGAGAAGTGCCCATCTTCCGATCGAAGCGATCGGGAACGGACCCAGCCCGGCGATGCCCCATCGAGACTGGTGAGGACCGGCCTTCAGCGACCTCCCGATAGCCATGTCCAGCCCCTCGCAGTCCCCCGATCCCTCCCCTGGTATTTTCTTCTCCGTAGAGGGAGACAGTGAGGCCCTCGCGGAAAAGGTCGAAGACCAAGAGTACCGCACCCGTCTCCACACGATTCTCGCCGACGAGGCGCAGAGCACGTCCAAAACACTGCAGTCCATCCTTCGACTCGGGGCCGAGTGGCTCAACGTCGAAAATGGACACCTCGCCCGTATCGATCCCGCCAAGGGGACCCACACAATTACGGAAGTGAGCGGCTCTCATCCCGTAATCTCTCGGGGCAGCACCGCTGACCTTTCGACGACGTACTGTCGACGGGTAATCGCACAGAACGATGCCCTGGCGGTCGAGAATGCGCCGGAGCAGGGCTGGAAGGGCGACCCTGCCTTCGAGGAATTCGATCTTTCGACCTACCTCGGCGCGAAGGTCGTGGTGAAGGGCGATCTCTACGGAACCATATGCTTCGTGGATCGGGAGCCGCGGATAGACCCGATCACTGAATCGGACGCCGCGGCTTTGGCCTTGATTGTCCGAACTGTCGAGAAAGCATTGGAGCGGGGCCAGCACGAGGACCGTCTCCGGCAACCCCCAGCCCAGCTGGAGGCGCTCTTCGAGGCGTCTCCCAACATGATTACCATCCACGACCCGGAGGGAAATCTTGTCGCTCCGAATCCGCGTCCCTGCAATGAGACTGGCTACGAGGCGGGCCGCGTCATTGGGATGGTCGAGGACATCGACGAGCAGAAGCGGCCGGAGGAGGAGCTGCGGGCAGCGAAGGAGGAGGCTGAGCGGCCCAACCGAATGAAGGGTGTTTTTCTCGCCAACATGAGTCACGAGATCCGCACGCCCCTCACCTCCATTATCGGGTTTGCGGAAGCTATTGGCGAAGAGGTCGAGACTCTGGAGGACGAGATCCCCTCGTCCTCTCTCGACCGGTTTGCCGAACTCATCGAGGAGAACGGCCATCGCCTCCTGAAGACGCTCGACGCGGTGCTCAACCTTTCCCGGCTGGAGGCCGGAGAAACGGAACTTACCCTCGAACCGGTGAATCTGACCCACGAGGTGACAGGGGCCACCGACCTGTTTGAGGCGCGTGCCCTGGAGAACGGCATTGGGCTCCTCGTGGAGACGCCCTCGACCCCGATCTGGGTTCAGGCCGACGAGGGCCTCCTACAGATCATCCTGCAAAACCTGATCCCCAATGCCCTGAAGTACACCGAGGAGGGCGGGACCGTGTGGATCCGCGCCCGGACGGACGACGGCGACGCCCTCCTTGAGGTGGAAGACACCGGCATTGGGATGGACCCCGACCGCGTGCCGGAGCTCTTCGAACCGTTCCGGCAGGCGTCGGAGGGCCCCAGCCGGGAGTACGAGGGCACGGGCCTGGGCCTGGCCGTGACCAAGGAGGCGGTGGCACGAATGGAGGGCTCGATCGACGTGGACACCGCCGAGGGCGAGGGCAGTTGCTTCA
>CAZMDV010000368.1:0-3132 GCA_964564875.1 uncultured Salinivenus sp. | reverse complement strand
TTTTTACCTTTTACGGGGACTCCGACCCTCACATTGCTCCCTGACCGGTCCCTAGACTGATTCGTCGAGTGTCCGGTCGCTGATCAGGCACTTGCGTACTCTTCCACAAGGACCGCCGTGTCGGGAAAGAGATCGGCGACGGTTTCGTCTCCAGTCACGAGCGGTATGTTGAGCTCCTGGGCTAGTGCAACGTACTCGCAGTCGTACGTCGGGTGCCGCGCGGCGAGCTCTAGGGCGTCTGCACTCTCGAAAAAGTCGTCGAAGATCTGCTCGATCCGTGGCCGTTTCCAACGCTTCTCAGGTTCAACGATCAACCCTGGACGGTCAGGATCGGCATATTCAAGCTCCAGTTAGCGTTCGTGCACGGTCTTCTGTTCATGCGCGCCCGCTTATCTGCCACCTTGACGATGTCCCTCGCACGCCCCGTCGTGACGCCTACTGTCGGCGTCTGACCGGGCCTCCCCGGATAGTCCAATTTCTCCTCCCGACAACGACATACGGAGCGGCTATTTCACCACGACCAGGCGCTGGGCCTCCGTGTAAGAGCCTGCACGGAGAACGCAGAAGTACATGCCGCTGCTCCACCCGGAGACATCAAACGAAACCGTGTAGCGGTCGAGGCCCTGCCGCTCATCGACAAGCGTTGTGACTCGGCGTCCCAGCGTGTCAAAGATCTCAAGGGTGACCGGCCTCCTTCGGCCCAGATCGTAAGCAACCGTGACCTGCTCCGCTGCGGGATTGGGCGAAGGCGGTTGCAGTGTAATGTCATCCGGCTTCAGGGGGGGCTTGGACTGCTCCGTCGAGTCTGGCAGTACGGCTCCCGGATGCTCTTCTCGGAGCGACGCTATGTGGCTGAGGGAGCGGTTCCACGTCTGCTCGCTCACGTCGGTCCACGACCAGCCGGTGGCCCCGGCGTATCCGCGATAGAGGAGGGTGAAATAGAGGTCGCCGAACGGCACGTCGGGCTTCTCTTCCATGTGAAATTCCATTACGGCAATCGGCTTCCGGAGCGCCCAGTGCCCTGCGTTTACGTGGAAGGGCGAGAGGCCCGTCCCGGCCCAGTCGTAGTAGTGCACGCTGTAGAAGTCAAGCATGCCCATCGGGTCCCCTCCCTGCTCGATGAGCCGGTCGTCCCGGTAATAATTGAAGTTGTCCTTCGGACGGGCCGATCGGGCATAGGCCTCCCTCGCCTCCCCCCGCGTGAAAGGATGCCGGTAGCGCCGCGACAAGGCCCTTCGAATCCGTTCCACCTGCTCGTTCGCCAGGTCCTCCGGGGCTGGGCGCTTGGGGCGGGCCTTCGGCGACCGATCGCTGAGTGAAATGAACGACCACGCCCCGTTGGTGACGAGCGCGTCCGGATCGGCCCGCCGGATGCCCCCAGCTGCCTGGTTGATGAACCGCTGGAGGTCGGACATGGGTACATGCCGGGTAAAGTGCCAACCATGCTCCTCGCTCATGCCTTCGGGCTCGTTGAAGATTTCCCAGGCGATGACTGCCGGGTGGTCGCCCACAGCCTCGACCATTGGGACCAGGGCACTGTCGACGTAGGTCTGCGTGCGGGCCGAGTCCCGGAGGAGTACTTCGTTTCGGTCCAAGTTCAACCCGTTCTCTGCCCCAAACTCCTTCCGCAACATGTCAAACGACCAGAGGCACAGCACGAGTCCCACGTCGTGCTCCCGGGCCGCATCGAGAATGGCCGTCAGGTCCTCGATGGCGGTTTCGCCCGGCCCTACGACGGTCGAGTCCGGGCCCCACTCAGGCGTGTGGCGGCCGTTCGTGTGCAGCCACAGACGCATGGCGTTGCCCCCGTGGTTGCCCACCTGCCGAAAAATAGTGCGGAAGGTCTCTAGATCTGGCGCTCCCGGCCCTATGTCCCGGGCGAAATCAACCCAGGCCACGTTCATTCCGCTCAAAAACACCGTGCCGCCGTCAAAAGGGATACGGTCGTCGGTGGGCACCCGGTCGCTGGGCTGACCCATGAGGGAACCGGCCGTTCCAAACAGCCCTACCAGTCCCGCGACAAGGGAGAAAAGCCACCGGTCGTGTCGCCGAATGCGCAGCATTGCGGTGCGTCAGGTGTGAAGCGCCAGAGCGTTTTGGGTTTGCCGTCGCGGGTCGTTTCCTTCTCCACAAGCTCAATGGGGATGGGACCTCTGCCCGGTCGACAAGTCGGGTCTGCCAGCCGCCCTCAAGGCGCGCCCGAACGCCTCGGAAACGAAATTGACCAACGCGGGCAGTCTGGTCGGTTTCAAAGACGCGGCCACGAAGATAAGGTTCGGCGGAACTGTTTGGATCCGAGATTTGGGGTGGGGCCGGGGGCTTCTCGCTCCTGGGGACAGTTTCGGAGTGGCGCTCGTCGAAGGTTGGGGCGACACTGCGACCTACCAGATGGAGCCGGGCCGGGCAGTGCCGAAGTGGTTCGGAACGGTCCAGACGGTCGGGGGCATCACGGGGGGCGCACCGGCCCCCACTGTCCAGATCAGCCAAGAAATGGAGCCGGGCCAGAGCGTGCTTCCTTTTTCGGACGCCGGAAAACCGGACGCACGCTCTTCTCGGGGTCCGAGGCGAACTGCAGGTCACAGGAGACGCTTCCGAGACCTCACCGCCGGAGGCAGACCTGACTGCTCGCCTTTGCCCAGAGGCGTTCGAGGCGGGCACCTCCGCGCTCTCTGACAACCAAACCATCCGGTTCTGGTCAACCGGAGGCACCGAGGGAGGACCCTTCCCATGGGCCGGGCTGTTCCGTCTCACCGATGAGGCCAGCCCGAGGGAGATCGCCGACTGGATGGAGGAGAAACTCCCGCTCTCGGTTCCGACCGAATGGCTCGGGGGCCCGGAGCCGATGCCCGCCGAAGACGCAGTCTACGTCCCAGTCGGCGATCTTTCGCCGGGCCGATACGCCTGGTTCACGGTAGCGGCCCCGGACACCTCCGGACTCTGAAGACTTTTGCCGTCGGGGCCGAATAGGGAGGGTTCCGCGACCGGAAAACTCTATGCGCCGAGCACGGACTGCGGGGGATGCCTCAGGGACCCGTGGAAAGCGCATAGAGGACGATAGGAGGGCACTCTGTCCATACACGCGAACCCTTCTATGAGACTACCTTTCGTCTAGCGTCGTTAGGACGCCACCAC
>CAZMDV010000367.1:0-3169 GCA_964564875.1 uncultured Salinivenus sp. | reverse complement strand
CTATGCCTTCGTCTACCAGTGGGGCATGTGGATCTACGAGGATCAGTCGGTGATCTTCATCCAGGCGCTGCAGGTGGTGATCGAGGCGATCACGACGGCGGGATTCGGAGGACACGCGCCCTGGGCGAGTCCGGAGATGAACGCCCTGATCCTCCTCATGAACTTGACAGGGGTGATCTTTGTCTTTCTCGCCGTCCCGCTGTTTGTCGTTCCGGTTCTCCAGAATGCCTTCGAGCAGCGTCCGCCGGAGACGTTCTCCGGGGAGGGACACATCGTGCTGACGCCCCACACGTCCCGCACGGAGGCGCTCATCGACGAGTTGGACGCCCGAGGGCGCAGCTACGTCGTTCTCGAGCCCGAGCGTGAGCGGGCGAAGACCCTCTATGCGGATGGGGTCCCGGTCCTCCACGCCGATCCAGAGTCGGTCGAAGGGCTCGAGCGCGCTGGCCTCCAGTCGGCCGCGGCGCTCGTGATCGACGCCCAGGATACAGTGGCCACGAGCATTATTCTATCGGCCCGTGAACTCAGCGACGAGATCCAGACGGTGACCGTAATCGACGATGAGGCGCTGGAGTCCTACCACCGGATGGCGGGGGCCGATCAGGTTCTATCTCCCCGCCAGCTTCTTGGGGAGGGGCTCGCTCGAGAAATTCCGTTCCTTCTGCGGATGGCCGACGATACGACGATTGAGATTGGCGAAGATCTTGAGGTGGCCGAGCTCGACGTGGAGTCGGACAGTCCGCTCTGTGACCAAACGATCGGTCAGCTCCAGTTGCGCGAGCGCTTCGGGGTGGACGTGATCGGCGCGTGGTTCGATGGCGCCTTCGAGAGCCCCGTCGGCCCGGAGACGTTTGTGGACTGCACCGCGCGCCTTCTCGTTTCGGGAGCGCCCGGCAACATTCAGAAGCTGCACCGGGAGGACAGCTCCACGCTTCAGTCGCGCCAGCAGCAGCGGGTCATTGTCGTCGGGTACGGACGGTCCGGACAGGCGGCGGTCGACGTGCTGGACGGTACGGAGGCCCGGCTGACCATCGTCGACGCCAACGACTATCCAGACGTAGACATCGTGGGCGATGCCCGGAATCCCAGCACGTACGAGGAGGCTAACGTTGGGGCGGCCGACGCCATCCTCATCGACATCGACGACGACACGACGGCCCTGCTCGCTACGCTCATCGCCCGGAACGCCAACCCCGACGCCCACATCGTCGCCCGCGCGAACCAGGAGGAAAACGAGCAGAAGATTTACCGGGCCGGGGCGGACTACGTCCAGTCGCTCGCCACGATCAGCGGTCGCATGCTGGCCGCGACTGTCCTGACGGACGAAGACGTGCTGTCCTTCCAGACGAAGATCGACGTGGTGCGCCTCGGAGCGGGGCGGCTTGCCGGGCAGACGCTTGCGGAAGCCGATGTCCGCGCCGAGACGGGCTGCACCGTGGTCGCGGTGGTTCGCGACGGCGATGTGATCACGTCGCTCGATCCGGACGAGTTTGTGTTTCGGGACGACGACCGGCTCGTCATTGTCGGCACGGATAAGGATGTCCACGGCTTCGAGAAGCAGTTCCTCCGCTGAGCGAGTCGTCCCCAAAGCTCGGAGGTTCGTGCCTCTTCGACTGAGCGGCCGTCCATTCGAGAAGTGCCAGGAGTGCGGTCGTGGGGGTGGGGCAGAGAACCACACGCAGAGAGGGGTCCCACCTTTGGGGCGGAGGGGTTGGGTTGAGCCCGGTCCCCGACCTTGGAACTGCCTGCGTTCGCCAAAGATACGTTCGATCCTGTTCAGCCGCCTCTCTTTTTTTGCCCTCGTTCCGGCATGTGCCCCTCCCACCGCTTCTGCGGGCTTTTGTGCGTAGGGCTCTTTTTCGTGGGCGCTCTCGGGGTGGCCTGCGAGTCCCCCAATCCAAGCGCGTCGAACGTACAGCCCCCGCCCTCGCACCTCGATAGCCTCTCGGTCGCCGAGCCTGCGCCGCCCGAGGGGGGCACGCCCCCCAAGCTCGTGCGCAGCCAGACGCTCTACGTGCCGGCGTATTCCCACATCTACTACCGGGACGCGCAGCGCTCGATGAACCTCGCCACGACCCTCAGTCTCCGCAATACGAGCCCGGAGACCGCCATTGTGCTCTCTGCCATCGAGTATTACGACAGCGGCGGCGATCGCGTGCGGAACTACCTGGAGACGCCCCGGACGCTCGATCCCTTGGCGTCGACCTACGTCGTTGTGGAGGTGACCGACCTTCAGGGCGGGGTGGGGGCCAACTTTCTGGTGCGTTGGCACGCGGAGGCCCCGGTGCATCCGCCGGTCGTGGAGACGGTCATGATTGCGACCGAGTCGACGCAAGGCATTTCGTTTCGCAGTCCCGCCCGGGTGCTGCGGGAGGATCGTGTTTCGCCGGCCGGCGTCCCGTCCGATTCGGTTTCCCAATCCGACGGGCGCCCTTGATGTCGATCCTCCAGTATGTTCGAAAGAAATCAACGCCTTTTTTATGTCCGCAACTGCAACCCGTCGTCGTCCCACCCGGCGTCTCGTGCCCATCGCCGTTTTTATTTGTCTCACCGCCGTCGGCCTTAGCCCGCTCGCCTGCACCGACGAGACCTCGAACGACCCCGCCGAGCAAGAAGAGCAGATGGCCGACCGGTCCATCCTCCTCAATGTTGGCTTCGAGGACCAGACCGACGAGCACCCACCCTCGGATCAGTTCCTCGTCGAGTCGCCGGAGTCGGAGCGTTGGCGGCCTGCGCCCTGGAGGGCGGTTTTCTCACGAACGACTTCGAGGAGTATCCCGTCGGCAGCACGCATGAACTGCTCATTTATCCGGAGGGGGACGACGGCCCCCGCAAGGTCGTTCCGTTCTCGATGAAGCCCACCATGTCATCGGCGCTGGCGAGTTCGCGCACCGACATTACGGTCTACGACGACAGCATTGTGGTCGCCGGTCCCGCCGTGCCCGACGAGCGAATGACGTTCGAACGGCCTGCTCCCCAGCCGGACGCTCCGTAACCTTGTCCCGAGGGGGCATCTTTTGGCATGGTGGGTGTGCCATCACGACGAGGCGGCCCGCGAGGCCTTCTCGGCGCTCGCGATGCTCGGATCCTCGTTGCGAACGACAATGACGGGGATGTCGGCCGTTTTTACAATCTGTTCCGGCACGGTCCCAAAGAGAATCTCGCGGAC
>CAZMDV010000366.1:0-3170 GCA_964564875.1 uncultured Salinivenus sp. | reverse complement strand
GACATGTTTCCGCACACGCCGCACGTGGAGACCGTGGTTCGGCTGGTTACGAAGGGAGAGAGGTGAGGAGCGAGAGGAGCGGAGAGGCGACGTGGTGTTACTCGACGTTACAGAAACGATCCGCGCGTTGGATCATGCGGCGGATCATCGCGCAAACGTGGTCCCAGGCGTCGTCGAACGACTTGTACTGTGAATCATCCAAATGTCCCTGAGCCCGAGCGTGATCGAGCCATGCTTGTGTCTCTTTCGCTTCCGCAAGGGCCTGTGTGAGTTTCTCGGTGAACGCACCCTCGTACCGACGCCGTCCCCACGCCTCGGCGATTAGAGCCCCGACTGCTCGTGACGAACGCCGGATCTGGGAAGCGAGTCCGTATCGCTCCTCTTTTGGAAGACCAAGAGACCACTCGTAGATCGACTTTGAATGCTGAAGCGCACGTTGATACACGTCCAGGTCGCGGAAGGAATTGATCTGACCCATCTCCTGCAACGCGTCCAGAATCAAGAAACGAAACCACGCTTGTGTGAGGAAGACACACAGATCGAGAAAACATAACGCCTCTCCACCCCTCTCCTATCGCCTCTCCCCTCTCAACCCTACGATTTCCAACTCTCACCCCCTCCCTAATCAACTGCCACGGATGTGAATAAGACGGCGTTTGTAACTGGAGGAACCGGCTTCGTCGGCAGCCACCTCGTGGAGGAACTCCTGCGTCGCGGCGTCGATGAAATCCGCTGCCTTGTCCGCACCGATCCGAAGTGGCTGGCGGACCTGGACGTGACGTACGTGCGCGGCGACCTGTCGGACGTGGAGGTGCTGTGGGAGGCGCTCGATGGCGTGGACACAGTCTACCACGTAGCGGGCCGCACCCGGGCCCCGACCGAAGAGGAGTTCTACGAGGCAAACGTGCAGGCCACACTCAACCTGCTGGGCGCCGTCCAGCACGCCGCGCCGGATCTCGAGCGTGTGCTGATTACGAGCAGCCTCGCCGCCGTGGGGCGCTGCGCGCAGGACATGGCGACGGAGGACGCGCCGCTCCGCCCCGTCAGCATGTACGGGCGAAGCAAGGCCCAGATGGAGGAGGCCCTGCGCGACCGCCCCGAAACGACGCCGGAATCGTACGCAGAGGTCTTGCCCCTGACGGTCGTCCGCCCGCCCGCCGTCTACGGTCCCCGCGACCGCGACATTCTCGACTTCTTCCGGGCCGTCAAGCGGCACGTGTGCCCCGTCGTCGGGGGCGGCTCCAGCCGAACGCTAAGCCTCGTGCACGTCCAGGACCTTGCCGCGGGAATGGTGGATGCCTGCCGCCATCCAGACACCGTCGGGGAGACGTACTTCCTCGGCAGCGAGCGGCCTTACACCTGGAACGAGGTAAAACAGGCCGCCACCGCGGCGCTCGACACGTGGGCGGTGACCATTCCGGTGCCAGGGCCCCTCGTTGGACTCGTGGGGGCCGCGGCGGAAGCCTGGGGCACCCTCACCGGCACCCATCCGCCGCTCAACCGCGACAAGGCCCGCGAAATCCGGCATGCCTGCACCGCCTGCTCGATCGAGAAGGCCCAGCACGACTTCGACTACCGCCCCTCCACCGCGTTGGACGAGGGCGTGGCTGAGACCATTCAGTGGTACCAGTCCCGCGGCTGGCTGTAGCCTCGGGATCGGTCGGGACGACCGCGAATCCTCGTCGCAGGCCTGCCGTACATAATATTTGCTTTAGGCAGCGAGCCCGCGTCTCTTTCACCCAAATGCTTTTGTTTCACGTGAGCAGCCTCGGATTCAACACGGGATACATCGAAGAGCTGTACAAGCAGTACCAGCAAGACCCCAGCAGTGTCAGCGAAAGCTGGCGGGAGTTCTTCAAGGACTACGACCCGGACGCCTCATTCGTCCCCGCAACGGAGCCCTCCGGCGAGGCGCAGACAACAGGTGATGGGGAGGCGACCACTCCTCCGCCCGAACAGCCGATGGAGCCGACGACGGAGGCCCGTGGGGCGCCGTCCGAATCGCCCCCCACTCGTTCCCCCGAACCCGAGGATGGGGTCGTGGAGCCCCTGCGCCCCGCTTCTGCCCCATCGGTGGACGAGGACAAGGCAGAGGTGACGGCCATGACCGGCCCCTCGGCGAAGGTCGTCGAGAACATGGAGGACAGCCTCGGCATCCCGACGGCCACCTCCGCCCGCACGATCCCGGTGAAGCTGTTGGAGGAGAATCGCACGCTCCTCAACGACTACCAGAAGCAGGTCGGTGGCGAAAAGGTCTCGTACACCCACATCATCGCCTACGCGATGGTGCAGGCCATGCGGGAGTACCCGGACATGAACACGACCTTCCGGCGCGACGACGAGGGCACGCCGCAGCACGTGAAGCCCGACGAGATTAACCTTGGCCTCGCGATCGACGTGGAGCGGCGGGGCAAGCGCACCCTCCTGGTGCCCAACATCAAAGATGCGGGCAGCCTCAATTTTGCACAGTTCCTCGGCACGTATAACAGCATCGTCGGACGGGCCCTCGACGGCGACCTCGATCTCTCCGACTTCCAGGGCACCACGGCCACCCTTACCAATCCCGGCATGATTGGCACGTCGATGAGCGTGGCCCGACTGATGCCCGGACAGGGCGTCATCGTGGGGGCCGGAGCCATCGGATATCCGCCCGAATACCGCGGGTACGACTCGGAGGTCGCGAGCAAAGCGGGCGTCTCGCCGACCATGACGCTGACGTCCACCTACGACCATCGCGTGATCCAGGGGGCCACCAGCGGGGCGTTCCTCAACTATATTGAGGAGCTCATGCTGGGCGGCCACGACTTCTACCAGGACCTCTTTGCGGACCTGGGCGTGCCTCACCAGCCGTTTCAGATGGCCGTCGACTCAACGCCTCAGCTTGGCCAGCACGAGCCGCAGGATGAGCTCGACATGACGGAGAAGCAGGCCGCCGTGCTCCAGCTCATTCGGGCCTACCGCGTGCGGGGCCATCTCCAGGCCGATACCAATCCGTTGGGCTACGATTGGCAGTACCACTCCGAGCTCGACCCGGCTACCTACGGCCTCACGGTGTGGGACCTCGACCGCGAGTTTATCACCGGCGGCCTTGGGGGTGAGGACAAGCTGCCGCTGCGCGAGATCCTCTCTATCCTGCGGAAGGCCTACACCAACAAGATTGGGACGGCCTT